>NZ_CP079800.1:3245000-3369470 GCF_028869115.1 Pseudemcibacter aquimaris | reverse complement strand
ACGTTACTGTCTCACCCTATCCCTTAATGCGTCCATGGCAGATCACGACCCTGCCATCCTGTAATGCGTCCACGGTGGCCTTTCTGGTCCGCGTCCCCTTCAAACCCTTCTAGTATATTATAACTGTTCTCATAGCCCATTTCTGTTGCTGCGATCGCTGCAGCGATTGAACGCACCCCCGTACGACATAAGAAAAGAACTGTAGCATCCTTGTTTGGCACCGCCTGCATGAGCTGGGACATAAAATGCGCATTTGGCGCACGGTCCGGGAAACTGACCCATTCAATATAAATTGTATTTTTTGAAAGTGATGATAGATCTGGTTCACCAACACATTTCCATTCTGCCAATGTTCTTACATCAACCAGAACGGTATTTTCATCACTTGATAGAAGGTCCCACGCCTGAGCTGGCGACACGTCACCTTTATATTGTCCTGACATTTCCTACTTATCCCAACTAAATTTACTTTTTTATTCCGACTTTCAGCGCAAAATTTAAAGACAAAAAAATCTTTACTGCAAAACTGCTTTTTACAGGGTGTAGCATGCGCTGATGTCGATAAAATTATTGGTAATACCCTACTCATCAGATGGGGTTCTTGCAATATGAAGAAACACAAAAAATAAAAATAAAACACTACCATATGCCTTGACTTTGGCATGACCTACTAGATGTAGTAGGTCCTCACAAATTCAAATTTTGTCAAATTTTATCAAAAAAGAACATATCGGGAATCTGTGAAACTTACGGGCAAAAAAAAAGCCGACCCCGTTTCGGATCGGCATTTTTATCTCTTTTTTGGGCCATTTTGACCCTAATTTTTAGCGACTCGCGAGAAACATTGGCGCGACTCGAAAAATGGCTTTATTAGCCTAACGCTTTTACGCGTTTCGCAAGACGAGAAACTTTACGTGAAGCTGTTTTCTTATGAAGAACACCTTTAGTCACGCCACGCATTAGCTCTGGCTGAGCTGCTTTAAGTGCGATCTTTGCTTCGTCTGCATTACCTGCTTCAACAGCAAGTTCAACTTTTTTCACATATGTACGAATGCGGCTGCGACGTGCTTTATTGATCACTTCACGTTTTGCATTGCGGCGTACACGCTTTTTAGCTTGTAATGTATTAGCCATATTTAAATTTCCTTGTTCAGAGGACTGTCTCAATACTGCTCGAAATTAAATCATGCAGGAGAATCACGATCCTCAAATACTTTTAATGTCATATTTAATTTGTGGCTTATAAACATGACACCCCCATTGGTCAATAAGCTTTTCCATTTTTCAGCAGAAAAGAAGCGATTAATTTCACTTTTTATGTGTCTTGTCACTATTTTCACCAAATAAAACCCGTTCTATTCAGAATCAATGCTGAATTTATCGCAGGATGATAAAAAAGTAAATTATATCAACCCCCTCGAATCGAATCCGAAAATATCATTTAGGGGATAAGGTGTAAGTTATTCGGGCCAGGCCATTCTTATTAAAAAGATTAAGGGCCAAATTTTCATTTTCACGTTCAGCGATGATGCATTCAACCGCACCCGTTTCACAGTCACCGCTATATATATTCCACCCAAGCGATGGCAGCACCCCATTATAATAAAAGGTGATATCGGCGGTTTTTATGTTTCCATTTGCTTCTGCATTAATAATTCTGCCTTCCGGGCTATCAAATAAAAGGGCCGCATCCTGATTTTCCGTAAGACCAGCCATAAGCGGCAAATCCAGATCACTTAACAAATCGGCCCCTTGCGCATTGGCTAAATTCAGAAAGAATGGAATCATCAATATGGTTCGAATAAATATCTTCATATAACGAGCTTAGCTATTTCTGACATGCAGGGCAATAAAATGTAGAACGCCCACCCTGATTAATCCGGTCTATAATGCCATCACAATCATCGTTTTGGCATTCTTCCCCGTCCCTGCCGTACGCTTTAAACTGATGTTGAAAATATCCAAGATCGCCATCCGCGCCTGCAAAATCCTTTAGACTGGAACCGCCGGCCTCAATCGCACGGTTTAAAATATCCCGAATGAGCGGCACCAACACTTCCGTATCATCAGGTGAAATTTCCTTACCGCGTCGGTGCGGTGAAATTTTCGCCATATTTAGCGCTTCACAGACATAAATATTCCCAAGTCCGACAACGACCTTTTGATTAAGAAGCAGTGCTTTTATGGTTGAGTTACTATTTTTAATTTTTTCAAAAAGATAAGCCCCATTAAATTCATTGCCGAGTGGCTCTGCCGCCATTTCTTTAAAGAGTTTATGGCTATCCAGTTCATTTTCAGCGCAAATAGTCATGATACCAAAACGGCGCGGGTCATTATAGATCGCGAGCATGCCGTCTTCCGTTTCAAAGATCACATGATCATGTTTGGCAAAGGGGGTGTCATCTTTCGCGCGGATCACAAATTTACCGGACATACCAAGATGACAGATAATCACATCCCCCGTATCCAGAAACATTTGTAAATATTTCGCCCGCCTTACGATCGACTTTAAAAGATGCCCTTCAATTCTTTTTACAAAATCAGTGGGGATCGGGATTCGGATATTATCCCGTCTTTGGTGGACTTTTATTATTCTTTTTCCTTCCAAAACTGGGGAAAGTCCGCGTTTTGTGGTTTCAACTTCGGGCAATTCAGGCATTTATGATCAAGCTCATTGATTTATTGATGTTTTCTTCTGGAACAGCATGCAACACTGCGCTATGTTCCGCAATATGACAAATGCAGAAAATACAGAAAATAACGGCACCACCCATTTCGGCTTTTCAACCGTCAAGGAAGAAGAAAAGCAATCAATGGTACGTGGCGTTTTTGACAGTGTCGCTGATAAATATGACATTATGAATGATGTCATGAGCGGCGGACTTCACCGCGTGTGGAAGAACGATTTTATTCGTGACCTGCGCCCGGCGCCGGGAATGCACCTGCTTGATGTGGCGGGTGGAACCGGTGATATTTCATTTCGTTTTTTAAAAGCGGCAAATGAAAGAACATCAGAGGGCGACACCCCCGCCAAAGTAACCATTTGTGATATTAATCATAACATGCTGAAAGAGGGCAAAGCACGCGCCTTGGATCAAGGAATATTCGACCCTATCGATTGGGTCACTGGCAACGCGGAGATGTTGCCTCTTCCAGACCGTAGCGTTGATGCCTATACCATTGCATTCGGCATCAGAAACGTCACCCATATAGATAAAGCGCTCGAAGAAGCCTACCGTGTACTTAAACCGGGCGGTCGTTTCATGTGTCTTGAATTTAGTAAAGTGGATATGCCGCTGCTTAAGCAAATTTATGATGTTTATTCTTTTAAAGTGATCCCACATTTCGGGGAAATGATCACGGGTGATAAAGACAGTTATCAATATCTGGTGGAAAGCATCCGAAAGTTCCCGACACAGGATAAATTTAAAGCCATGATCGAGGCGGCCGGATTTAAAAAAGCAACTTACCGAAATTTATCCGGCGGTATCGTCGCGATCCATTCAGGATGGAAAATTTAATCAATGTTACGTTGGGTTCGCCATATTGGCCGCATTATTAAGGTCGGCTATACACTTTCAAGACATGATGCGTTGATGGATATGGTGGAACTTTTTGGTGAACGGCCAAAGGCGCTCGCCAAATTAACACGTTCCACATTAAAACATGACCCAAACGGTAAACCGGAAACAAAACTGGTCATTGCGTTACAGGATTTGGGGCCAAGCTTCATTAAAATTGGACAGGCCCTTGCCACCCGCCCAGACATCATTGGGCCGGACGTGGCACTTGATCTGTTAAAATTGCAAGATAACGTCCCGCCCTTCTCTGCTGATAAAGCAAGAGAGATTATCGAAGAAGATTTGGGCAATACAATCGAAGAGCTTTTTTCTGAATTTGATAAAGAACCTATTGCCGCGGCCTCTATCGCGCAGGTTCATATGGCCACTACTAAACAAGGCAACAAAGTTGCCGTTAAAGTCTTAAGACCCGGCATTGCAAAAGCTTTTGCCCGAGATCTTGAGGCATTTAGATGGCTTGCGGGCATTGTCGAATTTTTCTCTGCGGAAGCACGCCGCCTGCGCCCGAGTAAAGTGGTTGATACCATTGCCGAAGTCATTGCCCTTGAAATGGATCTTCGTATCGAGGCCGCTGCCGCAGCGGAGCTAAAACAAAACACAAAAGATAATCCCAATTATGACGTACCAACCGTTGATTGGGACCGCACCAGCCGTCAAGTGCTGACCACCAAATGGGTGGATGGCATATCATTTAAAAAACTGGATGACATTAAAAAAGCAGGAATGGACCCGAAAAAGCTCGCTGAAAACCTGGTACAGGGGTTTTTAAGCCAGGCGCTAAATGATGGTTTTTTCCATGCTGACTTGCATCAGGGCAATCTTTTCGCTTGCGACGGCAATAAAGTAATGGCGATTGATTTCGGTATTATGGGCCGCATTGATTTAAAAACCAGAAAAGGTCTTGCCGATATTCTTTACGGTTTTGCCAATCAGGATTATGACCGTATTGCAAAGGCGCATTTTGATTTGGGATATGTTCCGGGTGATCAGGATTACACAAAATTTAAACAAGCCATCCGTGCCATTGGTGAACCGGTGGTCGGTAAACCGCTTCGTGAAATTTCAGCAGGTAAGCTACTCGGCCAGTTGTTTGAAACAACGGCCACATTCAATATGCATACGCAACCGCAGCTTATACTGTTGCAAAAAACCATGGTTACGGCAGAAGGTGTGGCGCTGAATATGAACCCAGATATCAATATGTGGGAAGTATCACGTCCTGTCATAGAAAAATGGGTAAGTGAGAATTTAAACCCGTTTGCGCAAATTAAAAATAGCGCAAATACAGTTTATGAAACCCTTTCAAGATTACCGCAAATTATCGAAGATGTAGAGGATGTCATCCATCAAATGCGGGACATGCAAAGCGGCAAAAACCGCAGACGCAGTTCATTAAAATTATTCCTCTACGGTATTTTGGGTGGCATTATCGGCAGCGCACTGATGTTTTCACTATATATGCTTATTGATTAACGGCACCCAAGTGATTATCTTCTGTAATAGACAACCAGAAAAGGACCATCTGTGGCGGACATCTTAAATGATAAAAGGATATTGCTTGTTATCGGTGGCGGCATCGCGGCATATAAATGCCTTGATTTGATCCGACGCCTGCGTGAACGCGGTGTAAGCATAAAAGCGATCCTGACCAAGGGCGGCTCTGAATTTGTGACCCCGCTATCGGTCAGCAGCCTGATCGAAGATAAAGTATATCAGGATCTTTTTTCCTTAACCGATGAAGCGGAAATGGGTCACATTCGTTTATCGCGTGAAAATGATTTAATTCTTGTAGCACCCGCAACCGCTGACCTTATGGCGAAAATGGCATGTGGCATTGCCGATAATCTGGCAACGACAACATTACTTGCGTCCAATAAACAGATCATGCTTGCGCCCACCATGAACACTGAAATGTGGAAAAATCCAGCCACACAAGCCAATATTGCAACACTAAAAGAACGCGGCATGCTTTTTGTTGATCCCGCTGATGGTGATCTGGCGTGCGGTGAAGTGGGCACTGGGCGCCTCGCAGAAACAGAAGATATCATCGCAACCATAGAAGCTTTTTTTTTAAGCAAAATTGATGGTCCGCTTCGGGGTAAAAAAATTACCGTTACCGCAGGACCAACCCATGAAGATATCGACCCTGTCAGATACATCGCAAACAGATCATCCGGAAAGCAAGGATATACCATCGCATCAAAGCTTGCCCAACTTGGCGCAGACGTAACGCTCATTTCAGGGCCAACCAACCTTGCCACGCCAAATCATGTGAAACGTATCAACGTCACATCCGCTAATGAAATGATGGAAAATACTGAAAACACCCTTCCCGCGGATGTGGTGATATGTGTTGCGGCCGTGGCCGATTGGCATGTTAAAAACGCAGGTGAGCAAAAAATTAAAAAACAAAATGGCGAATTTCCAGCACTGGAATTCGGTGAAAACCCTGACATATTAAAAAGTATTTCCAATCACGTTACCCGCCCGGGTCTGGTGATCGGTTTTGCCGCCGAAACAGAAAATGTTTTGGATCACGCGAAAGCAAAACTTGATAAAAAAGGCTGTGACTGGATCGTGGCCAATGATGTATCGGGTGACGTGATGGGTGGTGATGATAATCAAATTCACTTGATCACCAATTCTGGTATTGATACATGGCCTTTAATGGATAAAAATTCAGTTGCCGCAAAACTGGCATCAAAAATTGAAGAATATTTTAAGGAATAAATATGACAACTGTCGCAATTCAAATTTTACCTCATGGTGAGGGATTGAAATTACCGGAATATGAAACCAAAAACAGTGCTGGTATGGACCTGATGTCCGCAATTGCGGATGGTGAAGAACTTGTGCTCGCGCCGGGCAAAAGATTGCTTGTGCCAACCGGTTTTGCCATGGCACTTGCTGACGGTTACGAAGCACAAGTAAGACCACGTTCTGGCCTCGCGTGGAAAAATGGCGTCACTGTACTGAATACACCAGGTACCATTGACGCGGATTACCGCGGCGAGGTTAAAGTCATACTTGTAAACCTTAGCGACGAAGATTTCGTTATCACACGCGGCATGCGCATTGCACAAATGGTTATCGCCCCTGTGACACAGATCACATGGAATAAACAAGACAGCCTTGATGAAACGGCCCGTGGCGCTGGCGGATTTGGATCAACAGGAACAAAATCATGACCGATACAGTAAACCTAACCATAGAAGGTGCAACAAGCACCATTCCCGCAGAAGAACTTACCATTGAACGCATTATCGCCGAAGCCAGAAGCGTCGGATACGAAGAGTTTAGTGTTTTTTGCAATGATAAAGAAATTAAAGGACCGGATGACCTGCGGATTATTCCCGGTGCCGATTATGTCATCACGCCCCCTGAAGAAGAGCTAAACATTGATGACATCGAATATGAAGTAATCGAAGAAACGGACCTCGATGAAACTGACTGATGAACAGCTTGAACGTTATGCCCGCCATATCATTTTAAAAGAGGTCGGTGGCCCAGGTCAGCAAGCATTGATGAATGCAAAAGTTCTTGTGATCGGCGCAGGTGGCCTTGGCAGCCCATTACTGATGTATCTGGCCGCAGCCGGCATTGGCACCATCGGCATTATCGATGATGACACTGTTGATTTAAGCAACCTGCAACGTCAGATTATTCATAAGACGGATGCACTTGATACGTCAAAAGTTGAAAGTGCCGCCAATTCAATTCACGAAATCAATCCTGATATACAAGTCAATGTGTATGCGGAACGGTTAACGGATGACAATGCGGAAAAGATCATTTCAGAATATGATCTCGTCGCCGATGGTTGTGATAATTTCACCACCCGTTTTCTGGTGAATGACACCTGTTTAAAGTTAGAAAAGCCGCTTATTTCCGGTGCGCTTAGCCAATTTGACGGACAACTTGCCACATTCAAAGGATATGAACACGATAAGCCCTGCTATCGCTGTCTTGTCCCTGATCATCCACAAGGGGTATTAAGCTGCGCGGAAGCGGGCATTCTTGGTGCAGTTGCTGGTGTTGTTGGCACCATGCAGGCCGTTGAAGTTTTAAAAGAAATTCTTGAAATTGGTGACGGGCTTGCTGGAAAATTGCTAATTTATGATGCACTTTCCGCCACCAGCCGCACAATCAAACTGCCAAAAGATCCTGGCTGTAAATATTGTAATTAGCTAATCAGCTAATTACTCTGTCTCTAGGGCTATGGCCATCAAGGAATGTTTTCACGTTGATGATTACTTTTTCACCCATGGCTTGCCTTGCTTCCATGGTTGCTGACCCCAGATGCGGTGCCATCACAACATTTTCAAGAGTCATGAAGCCTTTATTAACTTTCGGCTCATCCACATAAACATCAAGTCCGGCACCCGCAATATCGCCATTTGTTAGCATTGTAATCAATGCCTCTTCATCAATCACTTCACCGCGCGCGGTGTTGATTAAATATGCATGTTTTTGCATTAACCCAAGTCTATGTTCAGACATCAATTGATGGGTTTCTTCGGTATAAGGGCAATTCAGCGAAACAACATCCATTTTCATAATCATGTGATCCAGACCATCCCAGAATGTGGCATCCAGATTATTTGCAATGACTTCTTCGATCGGGTTGCGATTATGATAATGGATTTCCATACCGAACGCTTTTGCACGCATGGCAAAGGCCTGACCAATACGCCCCATGCCGATGATCCCTAATTTTTTTCCAGAAAGGCGCGCGCCCCTCAGCTGTGTTGGCGCCCAGCCATCCCAATTACCGGCGCGTAATATTCTTTCCCCTTCTGACATGCGGCGCATGATGGATAACATTAAACCCATCGCCATATCAGCCGTATCATCGGTTAAAACACCCGGGGTGTTTGTCACGGTAATCATCCTGTTTCGCGCAGTGACCAGATCGATATGATTTACGCCCACCCCAAAATTGGCAATCATTTTTAAATCAGGCCCGGCTGCATTTATCACATCCCGATCAATTTTATCGGTTACTGTGGGAACTAAAACGCTTGCCTGTGACACCGCGTCAATTAGTTCTTCCTTGGAAAAGGCATGATCATCCTCGTTTAATTTAATATTAAACAGGGTTTTCATTCTTTCTTCGACCTGATCCGGAAGTTTGCGTGTTACAATAACAAGTGGTTTCATATGGTTGTCCCAAATTTTTAATTGATTAAAAGAAACTATTTAACTGAAATTTAAAAATCAATGAAAAAGCAGTCTTGACGTCACGAGTAATACATTACATAAATTCAAACCATGATATATAAAACATTCAAAAAATCAGTGCTCGGAACAGCACTAATGTCATTATTAATCACGGTCCCTGTGCATTCACAAAACTCAGAAAGCACGATGGGGGCATCCGGCTATCCGCTGCCCAGATTTATGACGCTTGTGAATGACAAAACAAATATGCGTACTGGTCCGGGCCTGGAATATCCGATCGACTGGATTTATTTAAAAGAAGATTATCCGTTAAAAGTCGTCGCTGAATACGGAAACTGGCGTAAGGTCGAAGACGTCGATGGTTCAACCGGCTGGATTTTAAGATCGCTGCTTTCGTTAAAACGATATGGCGTTATTCAAAACGGCACACAAAATTTATATAAATCCGCCGATAACAGACGACAAATTGTCGTTGCCGCAGAACAAGACGTTCTTGGCACCATAAACCAATGCGCAGAAAACTGGTGCGAAATGGAAGTTGGCGGCTTTACCGGATGGATCAATACTGAAAATATCTGGGGCGCATTAAGTCAGGAAAATTTTGATTAATACTGTGTTATCAGTATTACTGATCTTCCACATGTACGACGACATTAACGGCTGATATTTTCTTGCCCGATGGAATATTCGGCAATTTCGAAATAATCAATTCATCAGACGATAAATCATGCAAATGTTCATCTTGCGCGAAATAAAGATGGTGATGATCTGACGTATTTGTATCAAAATAAGTACAATTACTATCAACAATCACCTCTTTCAAAAGGCCTGCTTCTGTGAATTGATGTAATGTGTTGTAAATCGTCGCCAGTGAAACTTTGGCCCCGGTACCATTTACCTCGTTATGCAGTACTTCCGCCGTAACATGGCGATTGTCCCCATCGAAAAGTAACTTCGCAAGTGCCAGACGTTGACGCGTTGGTCTTAAGCCTGCCCCCTGTAAACACTTTAACGCTTTTGAATAAGGTCTATCCATTTTTTACCCATATATTTTATAATTTTGACCTTATGCTACACCGATGTTTTTTCATATTCAAGTATATGAAAAATATTAATCCCCCGTAGCAATTCTTTCCATTAATTCCTTTACTGTTGGAATATATCCATTGCTATAGAACGGATCAGTAGCAAAATTAAATGCTGCATGTCCCGCAAACATTAGATTGTCTTCAAGCGAACCACCATGAGCAATATTCATCAGTGATTTCTGAATACAGAAACTTCTTGGATCTGCACCGCGGCCTGTCGAATAATTTGTATCCGGATTTTGTGACCAATTGGAAAACTTACATTGGCTTAAGCAACCCATGCAGTCTTTTTGATCCTTACGGATTTCTGCGGCTTCCGGTTCTGTCACAAGAATTAATGTATCATCCGGCGTACGCATGGATGTATCAAATCCTTTTTCCACCCACTCAAGAACGCTCGCTTTATCATCTTCTTTAACGAAATATTTCTTTTTGCCGATGGCAACTTCAGTATTGAACGCTTCATCAACGCCCGCTTTGCGGCGGAACTCTACCTGACGTTCACTTCTAGCTTCAAGATCACGAAGAAGCTTGTTACGCACAGCAGAGGAATAAAAACCTGTCGGGCTAAAGCGGTGAAGAAGCACATCGCCTTCACCCAATGATAGTAATCTATCTTTCCATCCTTGTGGAATTGGGCTTTCTTTCGTTAAGAGCGGACGCGTACCATATTGGAAAGCTACCAAGCCAACTTCCGGATTATCAAACCAATGTTCCCAGTCACGCAGATACCAAACACCACCCGCCATAAGAATAGGAACATGTTCCAAACCAAATTTATTCATCATTTTACGAAGGGCGACGACACGTGGATATGGGTCTTGTGGCTCAAACGGATCTTCCGCGTTTGAAAGTCCATTATGACCACCCGCAAGCCACGGATCTTCATACACAACGCCACCAAGCCATTCGCCATAATTCTTATATGCACGCTTCCAAAGAATGCCAAAGGCACGCGCTGATGAAATAATCGGATGGAAATAGACTTTATGATTTGCCGCAATTTCAGCAAGTTTATAAGGCATACCCGCGCCACAGGTAATCCCATGAACGAGGCCTTTTGCACCATCAAGAACCCCTTCAAGGACAGGCTCAGCGCCGCCCATTTCCCAAAGTACGTTAATATGGATACGGCCTTTGCCGCCCGCGATATCATGGGCGTCTTTTACCTGACGAACACCGCCATCAATACCATATTGAATAAGCTCTGCATGGCGTTCAATTCGGGTTTTACCGTGGTAAATTTGTGGGATTACTTCGCCATTTTCATCAAAGTTATCAGCATTCACACAAGATACTGTACCGACACCACCCGCAGCGGCCCATGCCCCTGCACTTGCACCATTGGTCGCTGAGATGCCCTTGCCCCCCTCCACTAGTGGAAGTACCTCGCTACCTGAAATATTCAATGAATTTAAAGCTTTCATATTATCCCTTTACCGTAAACCCCTGTTTACGGGTGCCGGACGAACTTTCGCCCGGCGAACCTCTATATTTTTTACTCGTCAGCGCCTTCTTCGGCTGCTTCCTTTTCCTTGGCTTCGTCATTGATGACGGCCTTCATGCTTAGACGCACTTTACCGCGATCATCAATACCAAGTACTTTCACTTTTACAACGTCGCCTTCATTAACAACGTCAGTGACTTGTTTAACACGCTCATTGGCCATTTCACTGATGTGAACAAGACCGTCACGGCTACCAAGGAAGTTCACGAATGCACCGAAGTCAACAGTTTTGACCACTTTACCTTCGTAAGTAACGCCAACTTCTGGCTCTGCAACGATACCATTGATCCAATCCATGGCCGCTTTAATCGCTGCTGCATCCGGTGATGAAACATTAACAACACCGTCATCATCAATATCAACTTTGGCGCCTGTTACTTCGCAAATCTCACGAATAACTTTACCGCCAGTACCGATGATTTCACGGATCTTGTCTTTCTTCACCTGAATGGTTTCAATGCGTGGTGCATAGTCGCTCATTTCTTCGCGAGCACCATCAAGTGCTTCATTCATCGCTTCAAGAATTGTTGCACGGCCACCTTTGGCTTGCTCAAGAGCATCGCTCATAATGTCTTTGGTAATACCGGTAATTTTGATATCCATCTGTAGTGATGTGATACCTTCTGTTGTACCGGCTACTTTAAAGTCCATATCACCAAGGTGATCCTCATCACCAAGAATATCTGAAAGAACGGCATAATCATCGCCTTCTTTAATCAGGCCCATGGCAATACCGGAAACCGGACGTTTGATCGGAACACCTGCATCCATTAAAGATAGTGATGTACCACAAACAGTTGCCATTGATGATGAACCGTTTGATTCAGTAATTTCAGAAACAACACGGATAGTATACGGGAAATCTTCCTTACTTGGAAGAACCGCATTCACCGCACGCCATGCAAGCTTACCGTGACCAATTTCGCGGCGACCAGTAAAGCCCATACGACCAACTTCACCAACAGAATAAGGCGGGAAGTTGTAATGAAGCATAAAGCTGCGTTTTGTTGTGCCTGTAAGCGCGTCAATAAATTGTTCATCATCCGCTGTACCAAGTGTCGCCACACAAATTGATTGTGTTTCACCGCGCGTGAATAGCGCAGAACCGTGTGTACGAGGTAGGATGTTTACTTCACCAATTACCTGACGAACCGTATCAAGGTCACGACCATCAATACGCTTCTTGGTTTTGATGATGTCGCCACGAACGATATCTTTTTCAAGATCTTTTAGGATGCCACCAACAAGAATTTCTTGTGCTTCATCACCCTCTTCAACAAACTTTTCTTTAACGGCGTCTTTTACTTCGGAAATTTTTCCAACGCGTGCTTGCTTGTCTGTTTCAGCGTATGCATCACGAAGACCAGCTTCTGCCATTGCTTTAATGTCAGCGATCAATGCACTGTGGTCTTCTTCTTCAGGAAGCTCCCATGGATCATTTGCTGCAACTTCAGCAAGCTCGATAATGGCTTCGATAACCACTTGCATTTGCTCGTGACCGAACATCACAGCACCAAGCATAATTTCTTCAGAAAGCTCGTTTGCTTCTGATTCAACCATAAGAACCGCATCGCGTGTACCCGCGACAACAAGATCAAGATCTGAATTTTCAAGCTCTTCTTCGGTTGGATTAAGAACATATTCGCCGTCGATATAACCAACGCGGGCACCAGCAATTGGCCCCATGAACGGCAGACCGGATAATGTTAGGGCAGCGGATGTACCAACAATTGCTGCGATATCCGGGTTATTTTCCATATCGTGGCTCATTACAGTAGCAGCCACCTGTGTTTCATTTTTAAATGAAGGCACAAAAAGCGGACGGATCGGACGATCGATTAAGCGACAGATCAGTGTTTCGTCTTCGCTTGGGCGTCCTTCACGTTTAAAAAAACCGCCTGGTATTTTACCGGCGGAGTACGCTTTTTCTTGATAATTAACTGTTAGTGGGAAGAAATCGATACCCGCTTTTGCTTTTTTCGCGGCTGTAACAGCTGTAAATACTGATGTCTCTCCGTATGTGACCATAACGGCACCAGCAGCCTGGCGAGCAATTTGTCCTGTTTCGATTTTAAGCGGGCGACCGCCCCATGTGATTTCTACTTTGTTTTTATTAAACATATATCTCTCTACTTTCTTACGGCTTTAATTTTTGATATGCGGGTTCGGGCCCATCCCAAACCCACAAAATCAAAAAGCCTTACATAACCCCTATGGTCATGCTTATTTTTATTTGCGAAGACCCAGTCTCTTAATAAGATCTTGGTAACGTGCTTCGTCTTTGCCTTTTAGATAATCAAGCAGCTTGCGGCGCTTGTTAACAAGCATAAGAAGACCGCGGCGTGAGTGGTTATCTTTTTTGTGTGTTTTAAAATGTTCTGTAAGGTGTACAATTCTGTGTGTAAGAATAGCAACTTGAACTTCTGGGGAACCTGTATCGCCTTCTTTTGTGGCGTACTCTTTGATTAGTTCCTGTTTTTTTTCTGCAGTAATCGACATCGGTAACTCCTTTAAAAAATCATAAATTAAAAACCCGAACCGGTTTCAAAAAATCATCCTTAAATTCACATAAGGCTATTATTTTTTCACCTAACATGGCTTTATAAAGCCCTGCTGTTCGGTTTGAAGCTGCAACCTCCCCTGATGGAATAAATCCACCGTTTTTTAGGTAAGCTGCTTGATCCTCGGTTACGGCCAGTGCCAAGATGTCGTCTAGCACGGTCACAACATTAAGAATCCACCCTTCAAGCGGCGCACTATGTACTAATTCTTCAAGCTTTTCCAGTGAAATCGTATCACTTTCCCCAAATGGGCCAACTTTGGTACGTCTCAACATGGAAATATAGCCAAATGCCCCCATTTTCCTTGCCATATCACGCCCAAGTGACCGTACATACGTCCCTTTTGAGCATTCAACCTCGAATGTGGCATCAGTTTCATTTGATTCTATTAGTTTCAAATCAAAAATTTCTACTTCACGTTCTTTAATTTCTACTTCTATTCCCTCTCGGGCAAGGTCATAAGCCCGCTTACCATCAATTTTAATGGCACTGAATGCAGGCGGCCTTTGACGGATTATACCCGTGAAAGATGGCAGTATTATTTCAATATCTTTTTCAGTGGGTCTGACATCATTTTTTTCTGTGATGTCGCCTTCAAGATCATCTGTTGTGCGTTCCTCACCCCATGTCACAGTAAAACGATACTGTTTCCGTGCATCCATTAAAAAAGGGATTGTCTTTGTGGCTTCACCAAAAGCAATGGGAAGTACCCCAGTTGCCAGCGGGTCAAGGGTTCCGGCATGCCCGGCTTTTTGAGCTTTGGTTAGATAACGGCATTTCCCCACAACCTTGGTTGAACCCATTTCATAGGGCTTATCAATGACGACCCAACCATCAATTTTTTCGCCTTTGCGTTTTCTAGCCATTAATCATCTTTTGCCAGATCGCGGGCCACATGATCACTATTCAAGAGAGCTTCGATATGATCCGCTTCACCAAAACTATGGTCAGATGTGAATTTCAAGTTTGGCAGATATTTCATACGTACCATTTTGGAAAGCTGGCCGCGGATATATTTGCTATTGCTATTCAGTGCCGCAACCACTTCCGTTTCATTGATGCCACCAAGTGGCATAACAAATATGGTCGCGTTCCTAAGATCAGGGCTACAGCGTACTTCAGTCACCGTAACAGAAACATCGCTTAATGCTTCATCACGAATTTCACCGCGTGATAAAATATCGGATAGCGCATGGCGAATATTTTCACCAACACGTAACACACGTGTGCTTGGCCCTTCGCTGTTGTTAAATCGTGATCTGGACATTTTCTGGAATCCTTAAATAAAAAACGGCTTCCCCACAATTTTTAAAGGGAAGCCGAATTAACCTTAAAAGAACGACTTAAAGGCTACGCTCGATTTCCTCGACTGTGTAACATTCAATAACGTCGCCGACCTTCATATCATTGTAACTGGCGAAGTTCATTCCGCACTCTACGCCACTTTCAACTTCCTTAACGGCATCTTTAAAGCGGCGAAGTGAACCAAGGTCACCTTCGTATACAACCACATCATCACGCAACAAGCGCGCCTTTGCACCTTGTCTAACAACACCACTGGTGACAAGACAACCGGCCGCTTTACCCTTACCAGCGTTAAAGATATCAAGCACTTCAGCCGTACCGATGATTGTTTCCTTAACATCCGGCGCAAGCATGCCAGACATCACAGCCTTAATGTCATCAATCAGGTCATAAATGATTGAATAATAACGAATTTCGACGCCTTCGTGATGGGCTTGATCGGCAGCATTACGGCTCGCACGAACGTTAAAGCCGATAACCGGTGCACCCGTTGCAATCGCAAGACCAATATCAGTTTCACTGATGCCGCCTACGCCGCTATGAACGATTTTACAGCGCACTTCGTCAGTATTTAATTGCTCAAGTGAACTTTCAATAGCACCAAGTGAACCTTGTACATCAGCTTTAAGTAGCACTGGAACTGTTGAGATTTCAGCTTCTTTAAGCTTATCAAACATGTTTTCAAGGCTTGCTTGTGGTGTTTTATTCTTGTCGTCTTTGATTTTCTTCAGACGGAAATCAACAACACTACGTGCTTTTGCTTCGTCATCAACAACAACAAAATCATCACCCGCACCCGGCGCGCTATCAAGACCCAGCAGCTCAACCGGTGTTGATGGGCCAGCTTCTTTTAATTGTGAACCACGGTCATCAACAAGAGCACGTACACGGCCCCATGCTGTTCCGGCGACAAGCACATCACCCACTTTAAGCGTACCGCGCTGAATAATCACTGTTGCAACCGCACCACGGCCCTTATCAAGCTTGGCTTCAACCACTGCACCATTTGCTGTACGGTTCGGGTTAGCTTTAAGATCATTAAGTTCTGCTTGCAGAAGAATTGCTTCTTCAAGTTTATCAAGACCGGTACCTTGCTTGGCGGAAACCTCGATATCAAGAATTTCACCGCCCATGCTTTCCACGAAAACTTCGTGTTGCAATAGGTCCTGACGCACTTTCATCGGGTTCGCACCCGGCGCATCCATTTTATTGATCGCAACAACAATTGGAACTTCCGCTGCTTTTGCATGTGAAATTGCCTCGATCGTCTGTGGCATAATGCCGTCATCCGCGGCAACCACAAGCACCACAATATCAGTGACTTGTGCACCGCGTGCACGCATCGCCGTAAAGGCGGCATGGC
Organism: Pseudemcibacter aquimaris; assembly: GCF_028869115.1. Classification (NCBI taxonomy): domain Bacteria; kingdom Pseudomonadati; phylum Pseudomonadota; class Alphaproteobacteria; order Emcibacterales; family Emcibacteraceae; genus Pseudemcibacter; species Pseudemcibacter aquimaris. Next base: position 3,352,884 of record NZ_CP079800.1, on the reverse strand, counting down.
CAGGTGTATCAAGGAATGTAATCTTATCGCCTGATGCAAGTTTAATCTGATAGGCGCCGATATGCTGCGTGATACCGCCTGCTTCGCCCTCGGTTACACTTGTTTTACGAAGCGCATCAAGGATCGATGTTTTACCATGATCAACGTGCCCCATTACGGTCACAACTGGTGCGCGTGGCTCTAGATCTGTATCTGCATCTTCAGGGCCGCCAAGATCGGTTTCAACGTCAGAGGCACTAATGCGTTTTAATTTATGGCCAAATTCTTCAACGATCAGCTCTGCCACATCATGATCAACCTGATCATTTGGACCTAACATTTCACCCATTTTCATCAATGCACGTGTCACATCAACGGTTTTTTCCGTCATACGGTTTGCAAGTTCCGCCACAGTAATATGATCAGGCACAACCACTTCACGGTAAACTTTTTTCGCAGGCTCCACGAGGCCGCTTTGGCGTCTTTCTTTCGCGCGTTTACGCTTTAATGACGCAAGACTGCGTTGACGTTCCATATTACCAGAAAGCGCCTGTGTCACCGTTAGTTTACCACCGCGACGGCGATTATCATCCATGCGGCTTTTCTTAACTTCTGGACGTTTTGGCACTTCTTTTGCAACTGGCTTCGGTGCAGGCGCAGGCTTAGCGGGCGCCTTTGCTGCAACTTTTGCCGCTTGTGCTTTCGCTTCTGCCTCTGCAATTTTCTTAGCTTCAGCTTCGGCTTTTTTCTTCATTTCAAGGTCAGCTTTACGCTTTGCTTCGTCCACTTCAGGCTTTGGCTTGGCTGGCGGTTCTGCCTTGGCTTTTTTCTTATTTTCTTCAGCCTCTTTCGCAAGACGTTCTGCTTTTGCGGCGTCCTCTACGGCTTTACGCTTTGCTTCCTCGGCTGCCTTTTTCGCTTTCGCGTCAGCATCTTTTTGTGCTTGTTCTAAAACTTTCGCGCGTTTTTCACGCTCACTATCAGAAAGACCGCCTGTGTTCTTTTCTTCAACCGGTGCCGGTGCTGGTTTCTTTTCCGCATCAAATGGTGTTTTGATAATGGATTTTGGCTTTGCAGATTGTGTTTCAGGCGCAGCTTTTTGGCCAGGCATAATCAATTTCTTTTTGCGCTGAACCACAACACCACTTGCACCGCCACCAGCACTTAAGGTGCCAGAAGGCTTCATCTGAAGCGTTTTACGCCCAGATGTTGATAGTGGTGTTTTTTTCTTTTTATCGTCACTCATTCTTTTTTCGCCTTAAAAACCGTTCTAACCTTTTAACATAAAAAAACTTTTTACATAATAAGAAAAGAACAGCGTCTTAAATAACCTAGTTCCTGCAACGTCCATACCGGGAAACCTCCCGTAACAAACTATCACTTATGCCACCGGGCAAGAGCGCAATATGCACTGCATTTTCAAGTCCGGTTGCCTGACTTAAATCATCGCGGGCAAAGATATCAATTACCTGCAAATTATCAAGCCCCTGACACATTTTACTGCGTCCGTTCTCGGCAGCGTCGCTGGCTGTTATCAAAACTTTCGTTTTGCCGCCTTTAAGCGCTGCCCTTACTTTTTCAAAACCGGTAATAATATTCCCGGCTCTGTTCGCAAGCCCTACATAATCGAGAACCCTTTTATGTAGTAGCACTTCAACCTGATCCGCCAGAGTTTCACTTACCTTGACGGTTTCTTTTTTAAGAGCCTTTTCACCTTCTACATTTTCAACATCACCCTTGATGTTTTTCAGAAGATCTCTTCCAACCCTTAAAAAGGTTTTTTTCTTTATTGCCTCTTCAATAATCTTTCTGTCAGCGGTTAACCAACACCCCCTGCCAGGGAGTTTTGCTGCAACATCAGGAACAATTGTTCCATCTGGTCCTGCAACAAAACGGATCATTTCAGACGCGTGAAGAACATCGCCAGTGACCAAACATTTTCGTTCTCTCGTCTTGCCGGTCACTTTACGTCCTGTTCTTATTCTTCTGCCGCTTCTGATGTCTCTTCTTCGTCATCAAACCAATGGGCGCGTGCCGCCATAATCATTTCATTGGCCTGATCAAGAGAAAGATCATATCCACGAAGAATACCATCTTCCTGACTTGTAAGCTCATCACCAGCCAGATCACCAAGATCATCAAGCGTTTTAATATCCGCTTCACCAAGGGTAACAAGCATCGGTGCTGTTAAGCCCTCAATCGCGGCAAGTTCATCTGTTACACCAAGCTCAACACGTTTGCTTTCAGCAACTTCAACAATATTTGCGATGGCTTCGCGGGCGCGATTTTGCAGCTCTTCCACAAGGGCCATGTCAAAACCTTCGATGCCGGCAAATTCATCCGGTGCCACATAAGCAACCTCTTCAAGGTTACGGAAACCTTCACCAACAAGTAGAAGCGCCAATGTTTCATCAACATCAAGCTGGTTCATGAATAGTTCACTGCGCTCTTTATATTCTGCCTGACGACGTTCACTTTCATCCGCTTCAGTCATAATGTCCACTTGCCATTCAGTCAGCTGTGATGCAAGACGCACGTTTTGACCACGACGACCGATCGCAAGGCTTAACTGATCTTCACCAACAACCACATCCATACGACCGGCATCTTCGTCAATAACCACTTTGGTCACATTCGCTGGCGCAAGCGCACGGATGATATATGTGGCAGGATCCGGCGACCATTGAATGATGTCAATTTTCTCGCCCTGAAGCTCTTCCACAACCGCTTGAACGCGGCTACCGCGCATACCGACACAAGCACCAACAGGATCAATGCTTGGATCGTTGCTTGTCACCGCGATTTTCGCACGGCTACCCGGGTCACGGCTTACACCAACAACGCCAATTACACCGTCATAAATTTCCGGTACTTCACCAGCAAATAATTTCGCCATGAAATCAGGGTGCGAACGAGATAAGAAAATCTGTGGGCCGCGTGGCTCTTCACGCACGTCCTGAATAATTGCACGAACACGTTCACCGTTACGGATATGTTCACGTGGGATAAGCTGGTCACGACGGATAATCGCTTCAGCAGCACCAAGGTCAACAATCACATTGCCGTATTCAACACGCTTTACAACGCCGTTGATCATTTCACCGATCTTGTCTTTATATTCGTTATACTGACGGGCACGTTCGGCTTCGCGTACTTTTTGCACGATAACTTGTTTTGCCGTTTGTGCAGCAACACGACCAAAATCAATCGCAGGAAGTTCATCCGCAAGAATATCACCAATTTGCGGATCGTCTTTAAATTGAACCGCATCCGCAACAGTGATCTCAGTAGAATGGTTTTCTACATTTTCCACCACTTCAAGCACACGGTAAAGCTTGATATCGCCAGTCTTGCGATCAATATGAGCTTTAATTTCGTTTTCCATACCATAGCGAGAGCGGGCCGCTTTCTGGATCGCCTCTTCCATGGCACCAAGGACGATTTCCTTGTCGATATTTTTCTCACGCGCTACCGCATCAGAAATCTGTAAAAGCTCCAATCTATTTGCACTTACTGCAGTCATAATTTTTGGCTCCGTTTTATCTGGTACCCTATACCAGTTTTAATCAAATTTCATTTTAGACGATATTTATGACGGTTTTGCTGTCGCCAGCTTAATCAAATCGTCTGTCATTACCAGTTTTGCTTTTAAAATGTCATCAAAATCGAGAGCATACCTCTCGCCATCAACATTTATTAAAATCTTTTCTTCTTCCACACCAAGAAGCTTACCTCTATAGCGTTTTCTATTATCTACTGCTTTGATCAGCTCAACCTTGGCTTCGTAACCCGCGTAATTGACAAAATCTTTCATTCTTGTCAGCGGACGGTCTAGACCAGGTGAGCTTACTTCCAGTACATATTCACTATCAATTGGATCTTCCACATCAAGCAGAGTTGAAATTTCACGGCTGATCTTGGCACAAGCTTCAACATTCATGGTACCATCTTCTGCTTCGGCCATAACCTGAAGCGTTGAGGCTTCACCCTTAGGTGAGCTAAACATTTGCACTCGTACAAGCTCGTACCCCATTTCTTCAATGGTCGGTTCGATAAGCTCTGCGATCTTTTTCGTCAATGATGACGACATAATTAATTCCAGTACTTTGCTGCCAAAACAAAAAAGCAGGCCAGTGAAACACTTGCCCGCACTAAAAAATTTCAATTTTCAAGTGATTCGGTTCCCTCTATATATAGAGGAATTTACCGGAACTTCAAGTTCTTTATTGATAGGCACGTTTAGCGCGCAATGTTATTTCCTGATATAGGACATATAGGCGCTCAATCTGCCGACCTCAAGTGCCTTTAATTCGTATCTTGTTGCCGGCCAATCATCCGGTCTTATATGCCAATCTTCAGGGCCATTTGATTGCCAGTTAAAATCCGGATTTTCAAGCATTCTTGCTAGTATCCAGCGGCAGTAATCATGATGGTCTGTACCGATACGAAGCTCGGCCCCTGATTTTAAAAGACGCGATAAAACAGCCACATTACCAGGGCTGACCACCCGGCGTTTATAATGACGCTTTTTACGCCATGGATCAGGAAATAATATAAAGGCGCGCGAAATAAAATTATCTGGCATCTTGTCCATCAAAAGACGGGCATCATCCATGAAAAAACGGATATTGGTAACCCCTTCGCGGTCCATATGATCAATCAACCCGGATACGCCATTGATAAAGGGTTCACAGCCAATAAAACCCACATCCGGATTTGCTTTTGCTTGCGCAACCAGATGCTCGCCTTTACCAAAACCTATCTCAAGCCAATATTCTTTTGGGTTATGGTCAAAAAGCGCAGCGAAATCCACATCCGCATTATCAAGCGAAATGGAATATTTCGGGAAATATTCTTCAAGGCGGGCAGCGCTGGCTTTTTTTAATGGCTTGCCATGACGGCGTCCATAAATCCGGCTGCCCTGAATATTTTCAAGATCTTTCATTTATCAGCATCTCTTTATCAGTGATAAATGAAGGGTATATTAGAATTCTGCTTTCAGTGCATCAACTAAATCAAGTTTTTCCCATGAAAAGCCGCCATCAGCATCAGGCGTACGTCCAAAATGACCATAAGCCGCCGTACGTTCATAAATCGGCTTATTTAGACCAAGATGTTCACGAATGCCGCGCGGGCTTAAATCCATGACATCAGACAGAACCTGTTCAAGCTTCGCCGGATCAACATTACCCGTTTGATGGAAATCTACATAAAGCGATAATGGCTTTGATACACCAATCGCGTAAGCAAGCTGGATCGTACAGCGATCTGATAATCCTGCCGCTACAACATTTTTCGCCAAATAACGTGTTACATATGCCGCTGAACGGTCTACTTTTGTTGGATCCTTACCGGAAAATGCGCCGCCCCCATGCTGTGCAGCACCGCCATATGTATCCACAATAATTTTACGGCCCGTAAGACCAGCATCACCATCAGGACCACCAATGATAAACTGCCCCGTTGGATTAATGTAAATCTCATCGTCTGTCGGAAGCCAGCCTTCTGGTAATATTTTTTCAATATGAGGCATAACAATTTCACGAACGCGTTCTTGTGACGTTTCCGCTGAATGCTGCGTTGATACCACAATCGATGTCGCACGCGCTGGTCTGCCGTTTTCGTACCGGAGTGTGACCTGACTTTTTGAATCAGGGCCAAGCTCTTTAACATCGCTTGCATGACGTTCTTCAGCCATTGATTTCAAAATTTTATGTGAAAAATCAAGAGTTGCTGGCATATAGTCTTCTGTTTCATTGGTAGCGTAACCAAACATAATGCCTTGGTCACCAGCGCCCTCGTCCTTATTACCGGATGCATCAACACCCATGGCAATATCAGATGATTGTTCATGCACATGAACAGAAACATCCATATTTTTCCAGTGAAAACCGTCTTGCTCATAACCGATTTTTCTAACAGATTCACGGGCGCACTCTTCCATCACTTCTTTCGTGATGCTGGCTGGTCCGCGCACTTCACCGGCAAGAACAACACGGTTCGTTGTTGTTAGCGTTTCCACCGCTACGCGCGCCTCTGGTTCCTGGCTAAGGAATTTGTCTACAATGCTATCGGAAATACGGTCAGCAACTTTGTCCGGATGACCTTCTGATACGGATTCACTTGTGAATAAATAATTTTGTCTGCTCAATTTTCTGCTCCTGGCCAGAACCTGTTTAGTGGAATCAAAACAACATATGCACCAAACTTTATATAAAGAAACCTTTATATATAATTAACAGAACTGTGAATACAGTGAAAAATGACCAATTTCAATCTTTTTCGTGATTATTTACCGATAAAATCGATAATGGCTTTTGAGGCAGTATTTAAATTCTCTTCTTCTGTAAATCCGGATTTTTTGCGTGGCTTCAATCCATGATCACCATCGGATAACCAATTGATCTGAATTTTATCGGATAAGGTATAATCACTGACCACCTCTTTTGACCCCATGGAATCTCGTTCGCCTTGCAAAATTATTGTAGTTGTTCCAAGGCCGGCCAAATGCTCAATACGCGGTTTATCGGATTTGCCGGGCGCATAAAAAGGATACCCAAGACAAATTAATCCATCTACTGCGCATTCATCTGCGATCATGGATGCCATGCGTCCACCCATTGATTTACCGCCAATATAAACATTTCCTTGGAATGGTTTGCGCACCTCTTCAATGATCTTTTTCCACGATTCCAGAAGAACCTTCTGCGTGTTTGGTGGCCTTTTACTGCCGCCGTCACGTCTTAACGCCATATAGGGAAACTCGAACCTTAAAACCCTTATTCCCGCATCCGAAAGCGCCCTCGCAAAATGATCCATAAAATATGTATCCATCGGCGCGCCCGCGCCATGGGCAAGAATAAATAAATTTTCGGCGTTTTCTGGTCCATCCCAAATGACCGGCATGTCCGCTATCTTAGCAAGCAATGATATTATTCCCTTCGCATTTAATATCCACCGGACGCAGCGATGCACCATTACACGGCCCTGCAACACAAAAGCCGTCTTCCAATTGAAAGAGCGCCCCGTGGGTGTGACACATCAAATATTTACCGGTTTTTTCCATAAATTTGCCGTCATCCATATTCAGCGGTGTTCCGGCATGTGGACAAATATTAACATATGCATAAATATCATTCCCCACACGCTGAATAAATATGTCATGAATATCGCTGCCGCTTCTGTAAGAAAGCTCTTTGGCCCCGCCATCATCAATATCAGTGAGTGAGCAAAGAATTTCGCCTTCGCTCACACCGATATCAAGATCGCTTAATTTTAATGGATTACTCACCGCTTGGAAGCCATGGGCCTAATGCACCCATCCAACGACGGATGGTTACTTTATCAAAAAGACCCGCTTTATTATAAGGGTCGTTCGCTGCGAAATCTTCTGCTTCTGCGCGTGAATTCACATCAACAATTAACATACTACCGCGTGGTTTTGGATCATCCCCTTCTGTTAACAGTGGCCCCGCCAAAACTACAATGCCTTTTTCCTGTGCATAGGCAAGATGATCCGCACGATTTGCCATGCGTACTTCCAGACTGTTTTCCTTATCAAACGCGGTAATAATGTAATGCATTTTATTTCCTTTTAATTTTTATTTTCAATTTCATCAACGAATGGGCGGTTCAGAAGATCCATGATCGCTGTATCAATATCTTTTCCTTCGTGTAAGATGGCATTCACCGCCATAATAATCGGAAGATCGAGTTCCTCATCTTTACAAATTTTGGCTAAAATTGATGAAGTATGGAACCCTTCCGCAACGGTCCTGCGGCCAGACATTATTTCTTCACCGGTTTTTCCTTCGCCGATCGCGATCCCTAATGACATATTACGGGATTGCGGCGATGAACACGTAAGGATCAAATCTCCAAGTCCGCAAAGCCCCATCATTGTCGCCCGTTCAGCACCATACCGTTCACCAAAACGCACCATTTCAGATAGACTTCTTGTTATAAGCGCCGCCCTCGCATTTTCACCCATTTTGCGGCCAGTGGTAATACCACAAGCAATGGCAAAAACATTCTTTAATGCGCCGCCAATTTCCGCACCAACCACATCCCGTGATGCATAAGGTCTAAAAGTCGGAAGCCCAATGGCATCAGAAAGCCTTCTGGCAACGCGTTGATATTTTGATGCAACCGTTACGGCCGATGGTAATCCTTTCGCCACTTCATGGGCAAAGGTCGGGCCGGATAAAACCACAAGGGGCGATTTAGGAAGAATTTCAGCGACCACCTCTGTCATTAACTTGCCTGTTGATTGTTCAATCCCTTTGGCACACAGAACAATCACAGCATTTTCAGAAATATACTGTTTTAAATCAGATAATACATTGCGCACAAACTGCGCTGGCACCACCATAAAGATGAAATCCATACTGCCCATCGCCGCAAGATCATTTGTTGCTTTAATTTGCTTTGCAAGCGGCACGCCCTGCAAGAAAAGTTCATTTTCATGACGCTCATTAATTGACGTCACGACTTCATCTTCACGGGCCCAAAGGGTTACATCACAGCCGGCATTCGCCGATTGTTGCGCCAGTGCTGTTCCCCACGCCCCTGCGCCGACAACACCAATTTTTGTAATTTCAGCTTTTTCTTCTTCAGACAAAATAACTTCCTTTTTTATCCTTTTATCGCTTTTTAAGCTTTAACACCAGCACCAACTGCGGGTGGCGCATCAGGATCAAGCGGCCAACGTGCCACCGCACCAATATCAAAATCGGCAAATTCATTTCTTTTAAATTTTTCGACGCCCGCCCAGGCAATCATCGCCCCGTTGTCCGTGCATAATTTCATCGGCGGCGCTTTTACTGTAAGGTTATATTCCTTACAAAGTTCCGCCAATTTTTCCTTAATCGCACTATTGGCCGCAACCCCACCAGCCACCACAAACACCGGTTCCGCATCAGGATATGTATCCAGATATTCCTTTATGCCGTTTTGAACACGGTTAAGTATGGTTTCTGTTAACGCCTGCTGAAAACTGGCCGCAAGATCGCTCACGTCTTGTTTGGTTAAATGCCCACCGTTTTCTTCAACGACCTCGTCACGTGCCCTTAGTACCGCCGTTTTTAAACCGGAAAATGAAAAATTACTGCCGGGCTTTCCTTTTAGGGGACGTGGGAATTTAAATCTTTTCGGATCTCCATTAAGCGCCGCTTTTTCAACCGCTGGCCCACCCGGGTATCCAAGCCCTAGAATCTTCGCCGTTTTATCAAATGCTTCACCCGCCGCATCGTCAATTGTTGTACCAAGACGTTGATAATCCCCAACACCCTTTACGACCAAAAGCTGACAATGCCCGCCAGACACCAATAATAATAGATAAGGAAATTTTACATCCTCTGTTAATCGAATGGATAAGGCATGTCCCTCAAGATGGTTCACACTGATTAGCGGTATTTTTCTTGCAAATGCGATTGATTTCGCTGTCATCAAACCCACCATAACACCACCGATCAGGCCTGGGCCTGATGTTACGGCGATAGCCGATAAATCATCAAAGCCAACCTTTGCTTCATTCATGGCTTCACGGATCAGTCCGTTTAAATGATCAATATGGGATCTGGCGGCAATTTCAGGAACAACGCCACCATATGGTTTATGTTCATCTAGCTGGGTCAAGATCACATTGGATAAGATATCACCCGCATCAGACACAATAGCAACAGCCGTTTCATCGCAGCTGCTTTCAATACCCATAATCAGATTTTTTTCAATTTTTGTCATCTTTGCTGGCTTCACCACAAGAATTCTATTAAACCTTATACCATAAATCATAGTGATTACTTTAAGGCTCTAACATCTGGACATAACGAGTGCAAGAAACAGTTAAAAATAATATTGTCATTGGTACCCGCGGCAGCAAGCTCGCGCTCGCACAAGCATATGAGGTTAAAGGACTGCTGATAGAGGCACACGACCACCTTAATGAAGATAATATCGACATCAAGGTTATGTCCACCCGCGGTGACCGAGTGCAAGACCGCAATTTAAGTGAAATTGGCGGCAAGGGCCTTTTCACAGAGGAAATCGAAGACGCCCTTTATAAAGGTGATGTTGATATTGCCGTCCATTCCTTAAAAGACATGCCAACCAGATTACCAACGGGACTAGAGCTCGTTTGTTATTTGGAGCGCGAGGACGTAAGAGACGCTTTTCTAAGCTCAAAAGCCAAATCCTTGAAAGATTTGCCTGAGGGCGCCGTTCTTGGCACGTCATCCCTAAGAAGGAAAGCACAGGCCTTAGCACTGCGCCCAGACCTTGAAGTTGTGAATTTCCGCGGAAATGTACAAACACGCCTTAAAAAACTGGATGATAATGTTGCTGATGCAACTTTTCTGGCAATGGCAGGGTTAAACAGACTGGATATCGATGATCCACGAGTGAACGCTGTTGAAACAGAAGACCTGTTACCCGCAGTGGCCCAAGGCGCGATTACTATTGAAATTGCATCAAGTAACGATGCCATGCGCGAAATCCTCGCGCCATTAAACCATAAAGAAACTGAACTACGTGTACGAGCCGAACGCCGTATGTTGGATATTCTGGACGGGTCATGCCGCACACCAATTGCGGGACTTGCGGTTATAGAGGGTGAGACCATGACCTTAACTGGCCGCGTTTTAGATGAAGATGGCACAAATCTGCGTCATGATGTAGTCAGTGGTGATAAAAATGATCCAGAAGCCCTTGGGGACCGATTAGGACAGCTGTTAAAATGCGCTTCCTCCTGACACGTACAGAACGAGACAGCAATGCTTTAAAAAACAAGCTCGCAAAATATGGTCATGACGCTGTCATCAGCCCGCTTATGGAAATTAAACCTTTAGACCACCCAAAAATTCATCTGGATGGATATCAAGCGCTTATCTTTACAAGCCGAAATGCTGTTAAAATATTTACGGAACAATATGGCGCACCCAATATTCTGGTTTTAACAGTTGGTGATAAAACTGCTGAATGTGCAAAACAGGCTGGATTTAATGCCGTAAAAAGTGCAAATGGTGACGTTGAAAAGTTGGCTTCAGATATTATAATGCTCCTCAATCCTAAAAATGGACCGTTATTGTATCTTTCTGCACAGCATGTTTCAAAAGACCTTGGACAATTGCTTGAAAAAGACAACTTTTATGTCAACGAGATCAAAGTTTATGAAGCCGTCTCTAAAAACACCCTATCGGATAAGGCCTTAAATGACATAAAAAGTGGTGCGATTGATTATATCCCCTTTTATTCATCAAGAAGCGCGCTTATATTTATAGAAACAATAAAAAAAGCTGGTTTGACGGATAATTTAAACGGCATTTCTGCATTATGTATGAGCAGTGATATTGCCAAATCCATTTCAAGTGTAAGCTGGAATGATATTTTAATCGCAGATCAACCTGATGAAGAAGCCTTACTAAGACTGATTTAGGTATGATATTAAGGGGCGACCATGACAGACAATAAAGAAAAACAAGAAAAAACATCTGCCATAAAGAAAGTAGATATCAAGCAGGATAATTCCCCGTTAAATAAAAAAGAGGAAAAGAAAAATCCTAATATTGCATTGCGCATATTAATGCTGCTGATCCTGTTTTTAGCCGGAAGCGCAACAGCAATATATTTTCTGCCCACTATTGCTGAACGCGTGCCATATGTTGCAGGTTGGCTTGGTCAAAATAACAGTGTTGATGTTGCCACAATTCAGCAACAACTTGATGAACAGCAACAAACCATCAATGATTTAACAAGAAAATCAAATGAACAGCAAAGTCGTCTTGACGGACTTTCCGCTATTGATGTTTCCATACTTGAAAACAGAATGGATGCCCTTGAAGCACAAATCAGCCCTGCTGCATCAGAAACAATCGAAACAAATACAGCAGCACCAGTTGATACATCACAGGCCGCCCGCATTGATATGCTGCTGAGCCGCATGAGCCAGCTTGAAGCATCATTTGTTCCGTTAAGCAAAAACATGCTTGATGCCGCAGAAGCAGAAAAAGAAAGAGCAACATTACAAAGTGAAACAGCTGCACTTTCTGAAAAAATTACCATACTTGAAAGTCGTCTTGTATCACTTGAAACTGAAAGCGCACGTGATAATAGCGGTCTTTTGTTAAATATGAAAATCGCAGAGCTTAAAAGAAAGGTGATTTCCGGTGAAAGTTTTGCTGTTGAACTTGCTACGGTCAAAAGATTGACCGAAAGCAGCACCCTTGCCATGAATGATGCAGTGAACGGTGCACTTGATCAGTTATCTAACCATGCCTCAACTGGCCTTCCGACCCCTGCTGATCTAAAAGGCAGATTTACGGAATTGATCCCTGAAATTATGGCGACACCAACAGACGCGCAAAACGCATCATGGTGGCAATCAACAATGACACGTTTGCAAAATATGATTACCGTGCGACGCACTGGTGAATTAACTGAAAATGACGGTTCTGTTGAAAGCTTGATTGCACAAATAGAAGCCTGGATAGACGGACAGGATTTTAATGCCGTGCTCGAAGCTTTAAGCGCCATGCCATCAACCGTTCAAAATCTGCTATCAACCTGGAAAGAAGATCTTGAAATCTGGTTATATGGTGAAGAAGCGATAGAAACTTTAGAATCAATTGCCGCTGAAAGCTATCTGGCCATGAATAGTTATGAAGCCGTTGGGGTAACCGCATGATACGCTTAACTATTTTCACTGTTATTGGTATTTCTCTTGCGCTTGTAGCAGCATGGATTGCGGCTAACCCGGGTGATGTGCTTATTTCTTGGCAAGGATGGGAAATCCGTTTTTCTGTTGCGGTATCTGTGATGTTGTTGGTTCTTTATACCGCCGCATTGTTATTCACTTTAAAAATACTTAAATGGATGAATATATCTGCACTTCTTGGAAGCCCAAAAAGAATGGTCGCAAAACGCGCAAAAGCAGACAAAATGATGGATCAGGCCTGGGGTGCTTATGCGCTTGATGATTATGATAACGCCATAAAACATGCCCTACGCGCAAAAGGTGCTATTGGCGAAAACACCGAAATTTTAAGATTTCTTGCCAGTGCCACAGAAAAGCTCGGAAAAGATAAAAACCCATATTTTGAAAAACTCGCCTTATCAGAAGAAAACCAAATCTGGACCGGAAAAATAAAACTTGAGAAATTGATTAAGAATAAAAACTGGCCCGCCGCGACATCCTTAATTACCACGTTACGTGAGCAAGCCCCAAAAAACGCCTGGCTTCTCGAACAATATATCTATGCATCCGCTAGAACAGGAAATTGGCAAGAGACACTAGACGCCATAAAAGTGGCAGAAAAACAAAAAGGCGTAATCAGTCCCGCAACTCTTAAAAATATCAAGGCCGCAACAGAATATGCACTGGCGCTTGAGAAAAAAGCAGGCGGTAAAAAGCAAGAGTGTGCTTCACTGTTAAAATCTGCCTTAAAACTAGACCCTGCATTTTCACCTGCTGCACTCGCATTAGCGAAATTACACCTTGAACAAAATGATCCAAATGCTGCTGAAAAGGTAATACGGAATATTTGGAAAAAAGCACCAAATGATGAGCTGGCTGAAATGTTGCTAGAATTATACCCGCAGGAAAGTAACAGTGAAGCATATAGACGAATCAAAAAAATCGCAGACAGTGCACCCGAATTCGTTGAAAGTGCACATATCATGGCAGAAGCGGCCATCAATGCTGAACAGTGGCCTGATGCAAAAACAGCATTAAATAAAATTATCGGTGGCCCCGATGAAGCACCCAAAACATATTTATTACTTGCAAAATTAGAAGAAAAACAAAAAGGCCCGGGCGAAGCCGCAGAAAATTATAAAAATAAATCCGCAAAATTATCCCATAAAAATCAATGGGTTTGCACACATTGCGATACTAAACACAATCATTATACACCCCTATGCACATCATGTGGTGAATTTAATAATATCATATGGCAACGGGCATAATATTTTTAACATTGCCAAAAACAATCGACTTTTAATTCGTCAATTTTTTGACCTCTATCAAGTTTATATTTCTTCATCGGCGTATGCCTGAATAGAAATATAACTGCACCTGAGGACAAAAAAATGAAAACTCTCGCAACCCTAAGTAAGGTAATTTTACTTGCTTCTACACCCCTTGCGCTTTCCATGGCACCTGCTGCCAATGCTCAAAATTCAGAAACCCTCGCAGACGCACTCACGAACGGCGATGCCTACCTCGATATCAGATATAGATTGGCCGCTGTGTCACAAGACGACCTTGCTGAAAATGCGCTTGGCAATATTGTTCGTACAAAACTTGGATATAAAACCGGGGTCTGGAACGGCCTATCCGGTACGCTAGAATTTGAACATTCTGGCAATTTGGGTGGTGACCATAATAATACAATAAATGGAATGACAACACACCCTGTCATTGCCGATGCAAACCATACAGAAGTCAATCAAGCCTTCCTTGCCTATACTGGCATTGAAAAAACAACGATTGCTGCGGGCCGCCAAGGTATCAATCTTGGTAATCAACGCTTTGTTGGCACAGTTGGATGGCGCCAAAACGATCAAACATATGACGCGGTTGCCGTCATTAATAATTCCGTTGAAAACCTAACAGCCGTTTACGGGTACGTATGGAACGTAAACCGCGTGTTCGGTAACGATCATCCCTTTGGTGATCTTGAAACAAAAACACATGTGCTAGACGTGACATATAAAGGCATCAAAGGATTAACATTGCAAGGTTACCCGCGTGACTGGGAAAACCAGAAACGCTGGAACGGTGGCTGGGTCCGTCTTGCAAATGGTAAAATTAAACCAAAGCTTGGCGGCAAATTCAGAATTCTTTCCAAAATTTTCGCCAACCCCGACCTTCCGGAAATTGACGATTATTATGAACCGTTCACATTTGAATATGACCGTCTTCAAAAATCACCAGAGGTAAAAACACCGCCAACCGCGCGGATGCATTCTATGATCACTGGTGAAAAAATGGAAAAGGCCGATTGGGGCCCGAACTGGGAAGAAATTCTTGGCGGTGAATTTGAAAAACGCGGTAAGGATTATAACTTTAAAGACGTCGAAAAAGAAATGTACGGAAAGTTCGACAATACATTCATGATGTATTTGCCGCGCCTTTGTGAACATTGCTTAAACCCAACTTGCGTTGCATCCTGCCCAAGTGGCGCGATTTATAAACGCGAAGAAGACGGCGTCGTGCTAATCGATCAGGATAAATGTCGCGGCTGGCGCATGTGCGTGAGCGGCTGTCCTTATAAGAAAATCTATTTCAACTGGAACAGCGGTAAATCTGAAAAATGTACTCTTTGTTATCCGCGTCTTGAGGCCGGTGACCCAACAGTATGTTCAGAAACCTGCGTGGGTCGCATTCGTTACCTTGGTGTTCTTCTTTATGATGCTGATAAAATTGAGGCCGGCGCCTCAACAGAAAATGAAGAAGATCTTTACGAAGCACAGCTTGATGTGTTCTTAGATCCAAATGATCCTGACGTCATTAAAGAAGCCAAAAAGGCTGGCATTCCGGATAGCTGGATGCAAGCCGCACAAAATAGTCCGGTTTATAAAATGGCGATGGATTGGAAAATCGCATTCCCGCTTCATCCTGAATATCGCACCTTGCCAATGGTTTGGTATATTCCACCGCTTTCACCGGTTCAAAGCGCAATGGAAGAAGGCAAACTTTCAAGAAGCGGCGTTATTCCAAATACTGAAGACCTTCGTATTCCGGTTAAATATCTTGCCAATATGCTTACTGGCGGTAAAGAACAGCCGGTCGAATTTGCGCTGCAACGCATGATGGCCATGCGCGAATATATGCGTGAAAAATCAGTAGGTGGCATTGAAAATCAAGCAATCCTTGATGCCGTTGATATGGACAGCGCAACCATGGATGACATGTACCGCATTATGGCACTTGCCAATTATGAAGACAGGTTTGTTATTCCAACCAACCACCGCGAATATGCAGGTGAGACACCATTTGATAACGAGATCGCCTTTGAAACTCGTTCATCATGCGGTTTCAGTTTTGGTAATGGGTGTTCCGGCGGTGAAAGCCGTACAAATCTGTTCGGTTCACCAACCCATGAAAACACAATGAACGGCCAGGTAAGGAGATAAATCATGAGAACATTTAAAATCATAGGATTGCTTCTTTCCTATCCGAAACAGGAACTGATTGATCACCTTGATGAGGTGGAAGACGTGCTTAAGGCAGAAGAATTTCTGCCTAAACGCACCATGAAAAAAGTTCTGAACTTTATCAGTTATATGAAACAGACGGATCTTTATGAACTTCAGGAAGAATATGTTGATCTGTTTGACCGGGGACGTGCGCATTGCCTGCATATGTTTGAACATATTCACGGCGAAAGCCGTGACCGTGGACAGGCAATGGTCAATTTGATCGAAAGTTATGCGGACCGTGGTTTTTATATGCAGGAAGGGGAGCTTCCGGATTATTTACCACTGTTTCTTGAATATCTATCCACATGTCCTGCGGATGAAGCGGTTGATTTGGTCGGTGATCCGATCAATGTCATCGCCACCATCGGCATTAGACTTAAAAAGCGCGACAGCCTTTATTACATCCTGTTCGAGGCATTAGAGGCACTTGCCAAAGTAAAACCGGATGACGCGATCATTGCAGAAGCAAAAGCAGAAGAAATTCGTGAACAAACTTTGGATGAGCTGGACGAAGAATGGCAGGAAGCCGAAGCTTTCGACAATTCAAAAGATTGCGGCACATGCGACATGACCAGTTATCACGCAAATAACACTCACCTTAATCAACCACTAGGAGGAGCAAACTAATGGCCGACTATCTCCACCAATTTATATTCGGGATTTATCCCTATATCGCCATCATGATTATGGTCGGCGTTACCATTGCCCGCTATGACCGCGATCAATACACTTGGAAAGCGGACAGTAGCCAGCTCTTAAGATCAAAAGGAATGCGTGTAGGCAGTAATCTGTTCCACATCGGAATTATATTCCTGTTCTTTGGACATCTTGTTGGACTTCTAACTCCGGAATCCGTTTATCATGTGGTCATGACAGCGGGCGCAAAACAAATACTAGCGATGGTATCAGGCGGTTTCTTCGGCGTGCTGTGTTTTATTGGCTTAAGCATGCTATTATACCGCAGGCTTTTTGATCCACGTATTCGTGCGACAAGCCGTTTTTCCGATATTGCGTTGCTGTTTATCCTTTATATCCAATTGATATTAGGACTGGTAACAATTCCTTATTCAGCACAGCATCTTGATGGGTCATCCATGATTGCGCTTGCGAACTGGGCACAGCATATTGTGACATTCCAACCAGGGGCCGCTGATTTCATCGTGAATGAAGCATGGGTTTTTAAGGCACATTTATTCCTCGGGCTTACCATATTCCTGATATTCCCGTTCACAAGACTTGTGCATATGTTAAGCGCACCCGTTAAATATCTGTTCCGTACCGGTTATCAAATCGTTAGAGGCAGAGGGAGAGCACAATAATGCCCGTCTTTGTCAACAATTATGAAATCACCGATGACCAAGTTCATTCGGAAATGAAAAACCATCCCGCCGCCTCTTTAAATGAGGCGCGCGGCGAAGCGGCCAGAGCGCTCATCATTCGCAAATTATTACTCGATGAAGCGGTAGAACGTGAAATCATCAGTAAAGATGAACTTGAAGAACTTGATAATGAAAAAGAAGAAAACGTCATTGAAACCCTTCTTGAGGATGTCATTCAGCTTCCGGATGCCGATGAGATTGTTTGTCGCAGATATTATGAAATGCATCAATCCCGCTTCAAAGATCATAAAACGGGTGATGTGCTTCCGTTCAATATGGTGCGCGAACATATCCGCGTCTTTATTGAGGACAAAAGCCATCAGGCGGCCTTTACTGCCTATATGGACAGTCTGATGGATAAGGCAAAAATCGTAGGCATCTAATCATATTTTTAAGGAAATAGAGCGCTCTATTTCCTTAACCCCCTCATTTTAAAAAGTCAGATTTTTACATTTGATGATTGATTTCATTTAAAAACACAAATAGAGAATATGTAAGTAAAGCATAACTTGCGAATATTGGAGATACTAATGCCAGCACCGGAAAATAGCGAAGACTTCCCCCTACAAGAAGCCCGCGCTTTGGTTGCGCATTTGATGAAACGTAACCCGCTTATTTATTGGGCAGATTTGCTGCTTAATCTTGTGTTGGGTTGGGGTTCATTTTATCTGGTGATGGAAACGGAACCTTTTTCCATAGCCAATATTCTGTTTTTCATCGTTTCTTCTTTTTCTTTATATCGTGTGGCCATTTTTGTGCATGAAATTGTTCATTTTAAAAAGGGCACTTTTAAAAGTTTCGTCGCCTTTTGGAATATCACAGCAGGCTTCCCGCTTCTGATCCCGTCATTCACATATTACGGTGTTCATAATGATCACCACAGAAGGGACACATACGGCACGACAGAAGACGGTGAATATCTGCCTTTCGGCGCGGAAGAAGGCTGGAAAATCATTGCCTATGTTTTCTTGTCCCTGATCCTTCCGTTTCTTTTCCTCGCGCGGTTCTTAATCCTGACGCCACTGTCATGGGTTATTCCACCGCTTGGAAGATACGCATGGGAACGCGCGTCATCGCTCACGATTGACCTTGCCTATAGACGCCCGCCACCAACAAGACTTGATGGCGAGTATTGGCGTATTCAAGAAGTATGCGCCACTCTTTATGCGTGGGCCGGGGCCATTATGATTTATCAGGGCGTATTGCCATTTAAATTCATTGTCGTTTGGTATCTTGTGACGCTCACGATATTCTTTATGAATAGCTTCAGAACACTTGGGGCCCATGCCTATAGAAACCCGGGTGACGTCAAGATGTCAGTACCGGATCAGTTTCTGGATAGCGTCGATGTCACGGGCGGTATGCTTTCGCCGTTTTGGGCACCGGTTGGATTGCGTTATCACGCAACACACCATTTATTCCCGCAAATGCCGTATCATTCACTGGGTGAAGCCCATGATATTCTGGTGCGTGACTTATCGGATAATTCATTATATCTGGCGGCGACCCGCCGCAGTTTATGGCATGCGTTAACAACGCTGTGGGAAGACTCTAAACTTAGTCAGCAGAAAAATTAATCAAGCGGCTTAACCATAAACATGGTGTCATTCTGAAAGCCTTGCGCCTCGTAAAAAGCGCGTGCGTTCTTGTTATTGGCAAAAACCTCTAATGATATCAGACGGAAGCCTTTTTCCTTTGCCCAACGAACGGCCCTATTCATCAAGGCGCTGCCGACGCCTTTGCCTTGCGCCTCTTTCGTCACCGCAAGCAATTGAATTTTCGCGCATGTCTCAAGTGAAACTTCATCTTCGCTTTCTTCGACTTGGATAAAGCCGAGCCTTTCCCCATTATCCTCTGCAATCAGGATTTGCTGGATGACATCCTTATTGTCAAGAACCTCTTCAATGAAACGGTCCTGAAATTCACGTTCAACCTGATCAGAATGCCAAGCAAGGCTTGCATTTTCAATCAGTGTTGGCGAAAGCCCTAAAATAAAATC
This sequence comes from Pseudemcibacter aquimaris, assembly GCF_028869115.1. NCBI lineage: Bacteria > Pseudomonadati > Pseudomonadota > Alphaproteobacteria > Emcibacterales > Emcibacteraceae > Pseudemcibacter > Pseudemcibacter aquimaris. The sequence goes on along the minus strand of NZ_CP079800.1, from coordinate 3,333,330 downwards.
GCGGTCATTATCAGTTGCATCACGGATATTCATTTTAACCTACCGTGCTTGTATTATGAATTTTTACACCGCCGATTTTATTCATCATATAAAGACTGACGCCCAGTAACACCATACCCGGAATAAAGACAAGATTGCTTTCGGTCAGCCCCGCCATGATATAGGAAACAACGCAAATGGTGCCATTTAATAGCTCATAAGGAAGCTGTGTTCTAACATGATCAAACTGGCTACATCCCGCGCCGGAAGCGGAAAGAATGGTTGTATCAGAAATTGGCGAACAATGATCCCCGAACATTCCACCGGAAAGAACCGCCCCAATACAAACATGCATCGGCGCACCAAGTGCGTGTGCTACCGCAATGATAAGCGGCATCATAATCGCATATGTGCCCCATGATGATCCGGTCGCAAATGACATGATCGCGCCAAATAAAAACGCCACCACCGGCACAAGAAACGGCGCAAAGTTTCCTTCGGCCATTGAGATGATAAATTGCGCAGTACCAAGATTTTTACCCACGGAACTGAGTGACCACGCCAGCACAAGAATGATCAGCACGCTTGTCATTTTACTTACGCCACCAAGGTAAATGGTGATGCTTTCCTTGAAACTTTTAACGCCATAAATAAGCAGCAACACAATCAGTGTCATCGCAGAAAAGAAATATGCGCTTGAAAGCGCGCCCCGAAATGCCAGTGACGGAACGCTATTAAGCGGAAACCCAAGCGGTGCTAGCAAGAAGAATAAAACACTCACCATCACCAAAAGCGGCAACCAAACAAAAATCGCCTTGGCATTGGGATGAGAAATGGTATCGGATATTTCCATACCGCTATCATCGATGAGGCCCTTACCTTCCTGCGCGCGTTTTTCAGCGCGGGCCATGGGACCAAATTCATATCCCGAAAGCGCCACAAGCGGCACCATGATGATGGCAAATAACGAATAAAACTGAAACGGGATCGCTGCAACATAGGCATCGAAACTATTTTCCACACGGCCAATTTCCAGATATTCCTTTTCAATAAGGCCCATTGAATATACGCCCCAACCAATAAACGGAATAAGCACCGCCACCGGTGATGCGGTGGTATCAACAATCCACGCTAGTTTCACACGGGAAATTTTAAGCTTGTCTGTAATCGGCCTATAAATAGGTCCGACAATAAGCGGGGTACCAAGATCAGAAAAGAAAATCATGATCCCTGTCGCCCAGGTGGCGATTTGCGCTTTAAAGCGGCTGGTGATCACGTGGGTCATGGTGGTCGCGAACGCCACCGCCCCACCCGAACGTTCCATAAGCGCCACTAGACCGCCAATAAAACACATGAGCACAAGAATACCCGCCTGACTGGGTGATAACATTTGCGGTACAAAATAATCGGACACCATCAGACTTAATGTCATAACAGGATTAAAACCGTTTAAAATAATGACCCCCGAAAATACACCAATAAATAAACCAATGATCACATTTTGTGTCCATACAGCAATCCCAAGTGTCAATATAATGGGAATAATAGAGATTATTCCATAATCTGAGGCTTCCAACGCTTTACTCCTTTGAAATTTTGCTTATAGTAACCATAATTCACTTTTAAGAAACAATAATATTTTACGGGAGCGGAAATGATGAATGCTTTATCCAAAATTTTTGCGCTATTTTCTATATTAGCGCTTACGGCATGTTCGGCAGAAAATCAGCAAACTGAAAATACATCAAGTGGGCCAGATTATAGCCTGACTTATGATCTTCATATTTCCGGGGGAACCATCGTTGACGGCACGGGGGATGCGTCATACATGGGTGATATATTGGTGAGCGGTGACAAAATTGCCTATATCGGTGATGTTGACGGAAATGCTGTTAAGGCGGCCAACACAATTGATGCCACAGGCCGCATCGTTACCCCGGGCTTTATTGATGCCCATTCACATGGTGACCCGCTTCAGGAAGATAACGACCACTTAAGAAACTTCCTGCGTCAGGGGATTACAACCGTGTTACTTGGTCAGGATGGCACCAACCCCGGTTATTTCCCAAGTGGCGGCCCTGCCCGTGATGCTTCATCCTTTAGAAACTGGATTGATCAGGTCAATGAAAAAGGAAGCGGCCCCAATGTGGCGACCCTCGTTGGGCATGGCACCATCAGGCAGCTTTCTGGTGGCGGTGAAAAGGACAAAATCACGCCCGAAGAACAAGCAAAAATGGAAGAATTATTCGTCGATGGCATGATGGCTGGCGCATATGGGTTAAATACCGGACTTGAATATGTGCCGGGCCGATATGCCGATAAGGAAGAAATGTTCGGTCTTGCCAAACTTGTTGGTAAGCATGATGGCGTAATTTCAAGCCACATCAGAAACGAAGATGATGACAAAGTTCACGCGTCCATCGCGGAACTGATTGAACAAGGCCAATTCGCCCGCGTTAATGCATCACATATCAAGGTCGTCTATGGCAAAACCCGTGACCAGGGTGACGCCGTTCTTAATCAAATCCGCGAAGCACGCGCAAATGGCATTGAAATAACCGCTGATGTTTATCCATATCTCGCGAGCTTTGGTAACATGACGTACCTATACCCGGAATGGGCAAAGCGTGAATTTGAATTTAATGATGCCGTAGCAAACCGCCGCGCTGAATTTAAGGAATTCCTAACCGCAAAAATTAAACGCCGTAACGGCCCGGGTGCCATACTTGTGTCATCCGGTGAATATTCCGGTAAAACGGTCGCCGATATTTCTGAAATCACCGGAAAAGACCCGGAAGACGTGATTATGGATTATGGTCATGGCGGACCGGCAACGGCCCATTTCATTATGACCAAAGAAACACAAGACGCGTTTATCACCGCACCTGATGTTTCCATTTCAACGGACGGAAGCCCAACCATGCGCCACCCGCGTTCATTTGGCTCTTTCCCGAAAGTGCTTCATGAATATGTGGTACGTGATAAATTAATGTCACTGGAACTGGCCATTAATAAAATGACCGGGCAAACGGCAGATATTTTTGATATTCAGACACGCGGCCGCCTTAAACAAGGAATGGGCGCGGATATTCTTGTCATTGATTTGGAAAATGTACGTGCCGGCACAACATGGACAGATATATTTGCTGAGCCAACCGGATTTGACGCAGTGATCGTCAACGGCAAGGCCACTGATATTTCAGCTGGATCAGATAGCCCGATTTATGGCCGCGTTCTGTTAAAAACGAAAGGGGATTAAAATGAATAAGTTTTTTAAATATATAGGGTTAATGGCATTTGCTATCATGACGTCAACGTCATTTGCTACAGCCGATGAAACGGATGATCTTAAGGAACAAATTGCTGATCTTAAAAAACAAATCAGCGACATGCGTCATTCCTTTAGCCGTGTGAACAAAGGGATCACCGATATTCAAATGCATCACATCATGGGCGATGTCGCCCACATTGAACGGGTGCGTATGACGGGTCCTGCCCTTGGTAAGGATCATGACTTTTCCGGCGACGGAGAACAAAACCCACTTACCTTAACCAACCCGTTTACATTTACGTCTTATGTGTTTTTCCCAAAGGATCTCGACCCAAATAAAAAATACCCACTTTTGGTATTCCCGCATCAAGGGGTCCACGCCAACTTTAATGTGGAAAACGGCCAGCTTTACCGTGAACTGATCGCCCAGCAATATATCATCATTGCGCCGGATTACCGCGGCAGCACAGGATACGGCAAAAGATTTTATGAAAGCATTGATTACGGTGGTAAGGAAATTGCAGACGCCAAAGCCGCCCGTGATTATATGGTTGAAAATTACGCCATCGTCGACGAGGATCGCGTTGGAATCATGGGCCACAGCCATGGTGGGCTGATCACGCTTATGAATTTATTTGAATATCCGGATGCCTATAAAGTTGGCTTTGCTGATGTTCCGGTAAGCGATCTTATTGCACGTATGGGATACAAAACCCAAGGATACCGTGAATTATATGAAACCGAATATCATATCGGCGAAAGCGCATTTGAAAATCATGATGAATATATCAAACGGTCCCCCGCTTGGAATACCCACAAATTGGAAACGCCATTAATGGTTTACGGCAATACCAATGATGATGATGTCAATATTTTAGAAATTCGCCATCTTGTTAAATCATTAAAAGCAGACGGCAAAGATTTCATCTATAAGGAATTTGAAGACATCCCGGGCGCACATAATTTTGCCCGTATGGATCATAAAGTGGCACGCCAGGCCCGATATGACATTTACAAATTCCTGGAAGATCATCTTTCACCGGAAAGACCGTTTAATAACATCAAAGAAATGGAAAAGGCGTCATACATGTTTGTATCACGCTAATTTCATTTTCTGATTATCTGTTAAGGCGCCATTCTTTATAGGCGTCCCGCAGTTGAAAAAGCCAGTAAGCCGTTTGTGCCACAATGGGGCCAAACGGCTTTCCTGCATAATCAAGGCCAAATGGTTCAAACAGCTTATACCGTTCGTCACCGTTCACAATCGCATCGGCGACCACCTCACCACCCGCAACAGTCGCGGTCATACCGGAACCGCCAAAACCCTGCGCATACCAGAAACCGGGCTCAAGTTCGCCGATTTGTGGCATTTTATGAACTGGGTATCCCATGAAACCACCCCACGCCACATTGGCTTTAATGCCTTTAAGCTGTGGATAAACAACCAGCAAGTCATCCATCATGATTTTCTCAAGCTTTTTGCCTTGCGGATTAAACATACTGACACGGCCGCCCCAGAACAGGCTGGTGTCTTCGAATGTACGGTAATAATTAGATGAAAAGCGATTGTCACTGACGCCCCAACGCCCTTCGATGGCGCTTTTTAATCTGTCACCAAGCGGTTCCGTTAAAAGAACATATGTCGCCACCGGTAAAGTCGCGTTAGACAACCTGAAATTCAAATTCCCGATATAGGCACTGCAACACATGACAATACGGTCTGCGGTAACCGAACCCTTTTCCGTTGTTACTTTCCAGCCATTTTCAGTTTTCTTAATATCCACTGCCGGTGATTTTTCATAAATGCCCGCGCCACCATTTTCAGCAACCCTTGCTGAATGACGGGTATAGTTTAATGAATGAAGCTGTAATGCCTGCGGTTTTAAATAGGCATCATGATAATGATTGGATTTATAATAATCGCGGAATTTTTCCTTTGGCCAATATTCATAATTCACATCCATCAGATCATTGATAAATTCAACGTAATTTTCAACGACACCCGGTTCATTAAACCATGACACTTCGAAATGGCCATAATTATTGGCTTTAAGATTATCTGCCTGATCACCCATGCGGCGATTTATGGTATCAAGTGCATCATTGGTCAGTTTATAAAGTTCTCTTGCGTGACTTTTTCCAACCATTTTAACAATGTCACCTGCCCCCTTTGAATAACCGGAACTGACAAAACCACCATTCCTGCCTGATGCGCCCCAGCCAATTCGGTTTGCCTCGATAAGGACTGGTTTTTCACCCTTTTCCACAAGACTGGATGCGGTGGCAACCCCGGCCATGCCGCCGCCAATCACACAAACTGATGTCGTGACGTCACCTTCTAATTGTGGGAATCCGCCCTTATCATCAAGGGTTCTTGAATAATAACTATCAATATATTCGTACTTTTCCCCGGCGTGTGCGTATGGTTTATCCATTTTTTCCTCATTTACTTGTCAAAAAAGACCAGATTACAACCTTTTCATACTATCAATTTGCGCAAAATATATTATATTCTTCAGCGAGTAAAACAATATTCAATAATGAATTAAACGGGAGAGAATAATGAAATTATCGAAGAGATTCGGTACGCTTAGTGTTGCCGCCGCTGCTATGTTACTTAGCGCATGTGGTGAACAGGCAGCAGAAGCACCAGAAATGGCAGTAAACGCCAATGCGGCGGATGTCGTTTTTATGGGCGGTGACGTCTATACAGTTGAAGAAAGCCAACCTTGGGCCAAGGGTGTAGCAGTTTCCGGCAACAAAATTGTCGCAATTTTTGAAAATGATGCAGATGCTGATGCCTATATCGGCTATGGTACACGCGTGATTGACCTTAAGGGTCGTATGTTGATGCCTGGTTTCATTGATGGTCATACACATTTTGACCGCGCGGGCGCACAAATCAATGATGTTAACTTACTTAAAATTCACGAAACAGAAGCCCTAAGAGTTGAGCTTCAACGCGTAATGAGCAATATTCCTGAAGGGGAATGGATCACACGTGGTGCATGGGGTGCTTATGAAGCATGGGGTGCCGGTGAAGCAGCCGTTGAAGAAGGAAAAGGCGCAGGCTTCACTGATCGCTGGAAACCAACAGCGGCTGAAATTGATGATATCACACCAAATACACCAGTATTTGTTCAAAGTTTCGAACGTCCGGCAGAACTTTATCTTGCCAATACCGCAGCCCTTAAAGCAGCCGGTCTTGAAAATGAAGCACTAGACGGCATGGATGTGGATGAAAACGGCAAACCAACAGGTTTGATTTATAAAGATTCACCAGCCATCGAACGTATCAATGCAGTTGTTCAGGAAAAATCACATGAACGCCTATTAAACGAAGCACGTGCTGGTCTTCAACGCATGCGTGAAGGCGGTATCGTCGAAATTCACGATATCACCCACGAAGGTCGCGATGAAATTTTTGCAGAACTTCAGGAAAAAGGTGAACTGACAGCCCGTGTATGGATGCGTGCTGACCTTTCCCGTGCAAAAGAATTTAACGATAAAGGTATCAAAATGGGTAGCCATCCACGTACTGGCGAAGAAGATCATTATCTTCGTTGGGGTGCCTATAAAGGATATATCGATGGCATCATGGGAAGCCACGGTGCGTTATTCTTTGAACCATATAATGACCGTCCTGGTTACTATGGCCGTTACCGTCACCACACTAGTGACGATCCGGAAATGTTAGAAGAAAATATGGAAAAAATGTATGCTTACTTGCTCGAAGCCAATAAAGGCGGCTTTAAAGCAAACGTGCATGCGATCGGCACAAAGGGTGTCGCGCTGATGCTTGATACATATGAGCGCTTACAAAAAGATGTGGGTGGTTCACTTGAAGGTTTCCGCGTCATTCATAACCAGGTTGTTCGTCCTGTTGATTTCCCACGCTTTAACCAGCTGGGCGTGATTGCGGAAATTAACCCATACCATCTTTCTGACGATATGCGCTGGATGGAAGAACGTATCGGGTTTGAACGTTCAAAAGGGGCATATGCCTTTAATTCACTGCTTAAAAACGGCTCAACATTGATTTTTGCATCTGACTGGCCGGGTACAAATGCCGCAGAATATTACAACCATCCGAAATATCTGCTGAATGCTGCTGTAAACCGCACAACACTTCAAGGAACACCAGAAGGTGGTTGGTTCCCAGAAGAGAAAATCAGCCTTGAAGAAAGTATTAAAGCATACACAATCAATGGTGCAGAGGGTACATTTGAAGGTCACGTTCGTGGTTCGATCAAAGAAGGTAAATATGCCGATCTTGTGATTATTGACCGTAACCTGTTCAATATTCCGCCTGCTGACCTTATCAATATGGAAATTGATATGACCATGGTTAACGGTAATATCGTTTATGAACGTGTTGCCAACTAAGGTAATTTAAATAACCGATTATTTAAGGGCGGGCCATCCCGCCCTTTTTTTATATCCTGTTTATATCTTGCATTTATCACGCAACATTCGCATACTCTTCAAAAATTAATCGATATGAGGGAATTTCAATGGGTTGGCTTACCATCTTGCCACAAGTCGTGGCAATCGGGGTTGTAATATGGCGTAAAGAAGTAATTTTGGCATTGCTCGCCGGGATATTCACAGCAGAATTTCTTTTGTTATTTGACGCCGCGAACACAACGGCCGCCCTCGCCCCCATTGAAACCATTGAACGTATCGTTAGCGTTTTTGAAAGCCCCGGCAACACCAAGGTATTGATGTTTTCCCTCATCATTGGTTGCTTGATCGCCTATATGCGCCATTCTGGTGGCGTGACAGCACTGGTTGAATTTATGATCAACCGCGGTGTGACCAAAACCAAAAAACAAGCGGGTCTTCTGACATTTTTCACAGGGATCGTATTATTCGTGGAAAGTAACTTAAGCGTTATTACAGCGGGAATCCTATCCCGTGGGATTTTCGATAAATTTGGTATGAGCCGCGAACGACTGGCCTACGTCATCGATAGTACCAGTGCGCCTGTTTGTATATTGCTGCTTCTAAATGGGTGGGGCGCTGTGGCACTTGCCAACATGCAGCAATCCGGCCTTGAAAATGCGGAAAGCGCACTTGTCGGTTCCATATTTTATAACTTTTATGCCTGGATCGCATTGATCATTGTACTGTTCACAATTTTGACCGATAAAATCCATGGCCCGCTAAAAGAATATGAAAAAGCCATGCAGAAAAAGATCGAAGATCAACAAGCCCCAGAATTTGAAGGCACAAAAGCGCGTTTCATGGTGGTACCTCTCATTTCATTAATCAGTTTGATATTTGTTTTCATGTATTGGACTGGCGACGGCGTCATCCGTGAGGGGGATGGATCCAGTTCAATACTCTATGCAACCATTATTTCCTGTATGGTTGCCTATATCATGATGTTATCCAGCAAAATGTTCAGCCATGTCAAACTTGTTGATATTGGTTTTAAAGGAATGAATGAATTGCTGCCACTGGTCACCATCGTACTATTATCGCTCGCGCTTGGAGCTAGTTTGCGCGATCTTGGTACTGGCGCCTTTGTCGCAGGACTTGCCAGTGATACATTGCCGCTGATCTTAATTGTACCGATGCTGTTTCTTGCATCCAGTCTGATGGCATTTTCAACAGGAACATCATGGGGCACATTCGCCCTGATGATTCCAATTGCTGTTCCGCTTATTCAAATGCTGGGCTTGCCGCCTGCTTTTGTCATTTCCGCTGTTCTTGGCGGCGGTGTGTTTGGTGATCATTGCTCACCGATTTCCGATACCACGGTAATTTCATCGGTGGCATCCGGTTGTGACCTTCTTGATCATGTAAAAACGCAGCTTCCGTACGCCCTAATTGGTGGTGTGCTGGCCTTTATTACATATTTCCTAGTTGGATTGGTTATCATTTAACAACGAGTCGCAACATATTGATTTATATTCATAATTCTGATTTTATAAAGTTGTCTATTATGAATATGATCTAATCCATTGATTTTCTTTCTTAATTTTAGTTAAGAAAAGATATTATTGTTTTATTAATATAGTAAATGATAAAGTTGTGCCATTATTGTTTATAGGGTTTTATTCCTTTGAAACAATGTGTTATCTAAAATCCTTAAAATGGGGCATAAAATGAATACTGCTGGCGAAAATCAAGTTGAACGCAGGATCACATTCCGACTTTATGAAAGCTGGGAAAAAATCGCGGGTGAGAGTGGCCTGCCTGCCCTAAAGGATTTACACCGAAATGATATTGAACCATTTCGTCGCAATCTTGTTTTAATTGACCTTAGAAATGGCCAGGAAAACGCATCCTTTCAAGTGCTTGGCAATGACCTTGTTCTTGACCAAGATGAAAATCTAATTGGCAAAAACATTTCACTTGTACCCAGAAAAACAATGTTAAGCCGTGTAACCGATCATTACCTTGAAGTGATCGCCAACCGTGTTCCCATCGCCTTCGAAGCAGAATTTATAAACCGAGATGATGAAAAGGCTTTATACCGTGGTATCTTATTGCCATTCAGTGATGATGGCCAAAACATCAATTTCATTATGGGGGGTGTACGCTGGATCTTAGCCAAGGATGTAAAGCTGGATGAAGACAAGCCAACCATTGAAGAATTGATGCAATCAATTGCAGCAGGCCGAGAAGACGAAAAAGAAAAGCAAGAGCCTTCAGAAGTTGTCTCAGATAACGATAATGAAGACCCGGATGAAACGGAAATAACCGAAAGCAATCCTGAAGAGATGTTTTTCGAAATAGAGCCGGAAGAAGATCCGGAAGAAGAATATATCGAAATTGATGAAACAACATCATTCGAAGATGAGGTCATAAATGAGATCACGGCAGATCTTTCAATTACTGAATATGAAGAGTTAGTCGAAGAAGAGCCAGTAGTAGAAGAACCCGTCACAACAGAAGTTGATGAAACCGAATTAGAGAGCGAAGCCGTTTCACAAAGTGATTCTTACTATAAAAGACCGGAATACTCAGACATTAAAGCAGCCCTGACAGCAACAAAAAAATATATCAATAAACAAGATACTTCCCACAGCAGAAGCCGTGACGCACTCTATAATATTCTAACCGCTATATATAAATTCCATGATATTGCTTCAGATAACCATACTGCATATGAGCAACTTATTTCTGAAAATAAATTAAAAATTCAGGCGCGTGCACCCTTTACACCAGCCCTTAAAATGTGTCTGGGTAAGGATTATGATAAAACGCGGCTTACGGAATATGCGGCTGCGCTTGGTATTGCACAGCATCTTGGCGTCTCAGTTGATGACTTTCATGATTTTATTAAAAATTTCCCCGGCGGCATCAAAGGATGCGTTCAGGAAATGCGCGCCTTAAGAAAAGGAATGCAAACGGGAAATGCTGTAAGAAAGCAAAATTCCCTTAACGAAGCGCGTGCTATTTTAAAAGATATTCATGCATTAGATACGCTTGATGATAACGGTCAATACAACCTTACCGATGATTATTGTTTGCTGCTTGCCAGACGCGATGGTGAAAAACTCGAAATCATCAAAAAACTGGATGAAAGTCACGCAAAAATTGACCCGATTTTGAAACGAGCAGCTTTTATCAAAGGAAATTTGAAAAAAAATAATTAAACAATAGGAAGTTTTAAATTTTTTTGACGATTTTGCTTACTAACTCCTTTTTTTCTATGATAGAATCCGTTCCGAGAGAGGTAATAACAAAAAAAGGAAAAAGTTGTGAGCAGCTTGACCCAAAAAGAGATCCGATTAGACACAATTATCGATTATGCCAAAGAAAATAAAAAGCCTTCCCTAGGGGAAGGTTTTCTCAATTTTATAGGCGCTTTTTACAAAAACGCATCGCCAGAAGATTTAAGTCTTCGTGTTGATGAATTATATGCCATTGCCATTAGTAACTGGAAATTCATGTCTGACTTTTCAGAATCCGGCAAAGAGTCAAAAATAAGAATTTTCAACCCAACCTTAGAAGAGCATGGATGGGTATCATCCCATACCGTTATTCAGATCCTGACTAAGGATATGCCCTTCTTAATTGATTCCATCACATCAAACTTGCTTGAAGAAGGATATGCCTTGCATATGCTGGTTCATCCACTGCTTGATAATGGCCGCGATAAAAAAGGTGCGTTTGAACAGAATAGCAAGACCACGGTTACAGAATCCCTGATGCATATTGAAATTACTGCCATCAGTGATCAGGATGAAATTAAAAACCTTTACGCTAAGCTAAAACAGGTCACTGATTTTGTTCATGCATCCGTTGGCGACTGGAAGAAAATCCTCGGTAAAGCCGAAGAAACAATGAAAAACCTCGAAGCGGCGCCAAAAGCAGTTGCAAAAGAGGAAATCACCGAAGCTCAGAATTTCCTAAAATGGATGATGGATAATAATTTCACCTTCTTAGGATACCGTGAATATGATCACTCAAACGCGAAAAAGCCCGCTTCTGGTGATGGACTGGGTATTTTAAGAGATTCTGATGTTCAGGTATTAAGAAGCCCAGAAGGGCTGGTTGCCATTTCCCCTGAAATTTCTGATTTCATGAATAACGATCCGATTATGATGGTCACTAAAGCGAATGTGAAGTCGCTTGTTCACCGCGTCGTTCACCTTGATTATATCGGTTTCAAAAAATACGACAGCAAAGGAAAAGTTGTTCGTGAAACTCGTTTCGTCGGCCTTTTCACATCTGACAGTTATAACCAACGCGCTCAAAATATTCCTTATCTTGAACGTAAGGTACGTACCGTTGTGGATAAATCAGGCTTTTCATATAACAGTCATGACGGAAAAGCGCTCTTTCATATTCTGGAAGCACTTCCGCGCGATGAGTTGTTCCAGATCGACATTGATACACTATATAAAACATCAATTGGCATTCTGCATCTAAACCTGAGACCACAGTGCAAGGCTTTTGTCAGAAAAGACAAATTTGAACGCTTTGTTTCCGTACTCGTGTTTGTGCCAAGGGATTTATATAATTCAAACCTACGTTCAAAAATCGAAGACATCCTGTGTGAAGAATTTAACGGCGAATTGTCATCCCGTTACGCACAAATGAGCAATGAACGCATCGCCCGTTGGCATTTCATCATCAGAACAAAGCCTGGTGAAGTAAGAGATGCCAAAACGGATGTCATAAACAACCGTATCGCCAAGGTCGCACAAAGCTGGACCGATTATTTCCATGAAGTTCTTATCGACCGATATGGCGAAGAAACAGCGATCGAGCTTTACAAAAAATTCAGCAAAGCATTCAAACCTGCCTATCAGGAACATTTTGATCCTCGTTTTGCGGTTACTGATGTTGATAAAATGGAAATCCTTCCGGAAAAAGACAACATCGCCTTTAATTTCTACCGCGAGCCGGAAGACCCAGAACATGTAGTTCGCTTAAAAATTTATACTAGTCAAAACACCATTGCGCTAAGTGATTGTTTACCGATGCTTGAAAACATGGGTTTACGGGTCATAGAGGAATTTTGCTATGATGTTTACACTGGGTCTGATGATGATCAAATTCATTACAGCATCCATGATTTCTATCTGGAAGATCCGGAAAAAAATCCTTTCGACCTTACGGCTCTAAAAGTTCCAATGGAACATGCATTAAGAGTGATCTGGCTTGGTAAAATTGACAATGACGGGTTTAACAAATTGGTTCGCAAATGTGCCATGACATACCCGCAAGCATTAATTTTAAGGGTTTATGGTAAATATTTAAAACAGCTCGGCAGTTCATACAGTGAATTTTATATGCAAGATACACTGACCGAATTTTCAGATGTTGCAAAACTACTAGCGAGCTTGTTTGAAGTTAAGTTTTCAACTCATTTGGAAAAAGGCGTTGATCGCGATAAGGAAGCTGCGAAGATTGTCGCACAGATTAAAGAGCTTCTTAAAAACGTAAATATCCTTGATCAGGACCGCATCCTTAGAAGTTATCTTAATGTGATTGAATGTTCATTAAGAACAAACTTTTACCAAAAAGATGAAAGCGGAAACAATAAAACCTATATTTCCATAAAAATTAAAAGTGAAGGTGTACAAGAAGCACCTAAACCAAGACCATATGCTGAAATTTTTGTTTATTCCGCACGTTTCGAAGGTGTGCATTTAAGATTTGGCCCTGTTGCCCGTGGCGGCTTACGCTGGTCAGACCGCCGCGAAGATTACCGTACGGAAATTCTTGGCCTTGTAAAAGCGCAACAAGTTAAAAACACTGTGATTGTGCCAGTTGGTGCCAAAGGTGGCTTTGTTCCAAAACAAATGCCAATTCACCCAACACGTGAACAATTCATGGATGAAGGCATTGCCTGCTATAAACAATTTATTTCAGGGCTTCTTGATATTACAGATAACCTGAAAAATGGTGATGTTATACCACCACGCGATGTGATCAGACAGGATGGCGACGATCCGTATCTTGTTGTCGCTGCCGATAAGGGTACAGCAACATTTTCCGATATCGCGAACGGGCTAGCACAAGATTATGATTTCTGGCTTGATGATGCATTTGCATCCGGTGGTTCCGTTGGTTATGACCATAAGAAAATGGGAATCACTGCACGCGGCGCATGGGTTAGTGTTCAACGTCACTTCCGTGAACAGGGAATTGATGTACAAAAAGACAGCATCCTTGTTGCTGGTATTGGTGACATGTCAGGTGACGTATTCGGTAACGGACTTCTTTGTTCCGAGGCCGTGAAGCTAGTTGCCGCATTTGACCACCGTGATATCTTCATCGATCCGGATCCGGATCCTGCCAAATCATATAAAGAACGTAAACGTATGTTTGATCTGCCACGTTCTAGCTGGGAAGATTATAATAAGAAATTGATTAGTAAAGGTGGCGGTATCTTTAGTAGATCTCTAAAATCAATTGATCTAACCCCTGAGATTAAAGCGCTACTAGATTTCGATGATGACGTCACGACAGCAACACCGAATGAATTGATGCGCGCGATCCTTAAATCACAAGTTGATTTATTATGGTTCGGCGGTATCGGCACATACGTGAAATCAGAAGATGAAAGCCACGGCGAAGCAGGCGATAGAGCCAACGACCCAATCCGTGTAAACGGTAAGGAGCTTCGCTGTAAAGTTATTGGTGAAGGCGGAAACCTTGGTTGTACTCAACTGGGCCGTATTGAATACTCGCTTAATGGCGGTATGCTGAATACGGATGCTGTTGATAACTCAGCCGGTGTTGACTGCTCTGATAACGAAGTAAACATCAAAATTCTTCTAAATAGTGCAGTTTCCGAAGGTAAAATGACCGGCAAGCAACGTGATACTATTCTCGAAGAAATGACAGATGATGTTGCAGAACTGGTGCTGCGTGATAATTATCTTCAGTCACAGGCAATCAGCATCGCAAAATCAAGCAGCATCAAACAGCTTGATAGTTTTGAACGTTATCTTGATGAGCTTGAAAAATCCGCGAATCTTGACCGTGAACTAGAATTTCTTCCGAATGATGAAACCATGGAAGAGCGCACAGAAAAATCACTGGGTCTTACAAGACCAGAAATTTCAGTGTTGATTGCTTATGCGAAAATGTCACTGTTTGATAGCCTGATGGAAAGTGATTTTCTTGATGATCCTTATCTGGTGAAATTCCTGGAAAAATCATTCCCGGATCGTTTAAGCAAAAATTACAAAAATGAAATGCTTAATCACCAACTTAGAAAGCCAATTATTGCTAAGGTTATTTGTAATGATATTGTAAACCGTGGCGGTATTCAGGCGATCAAGGAAGAAACCGGTGCTAGTGGTGCTGAAATTGCACGTGCAGCCATCATCACAAGCGAGGTATTTAATCTTGATAACCTATGGGAACGCATTGAAGGTCTTGATTATAAATCACCATCGACCATTCAACTGTTAATGTTGATGGATGTTGAAGAATTTGCCCGTCGTCAGACCATTTGGTTCTTAAACAATACGGACAGCAAGAAATCATTAAAAGAAATTATCGACACATATAAACCGGGAATTGAAGCCATTAACAAAATGGATACCGGTTCATCGAACGATGAAGGTATTCTTGTCAAAAAGAATATGTATTCCGAACAAAATGTTGATAAAGATCTTGCTGAATATATTGCGAGCCTTGATGTTAAAACGGCATCTTGTGATTTGGTTCAGGTTGCACAAGAACTTGGCGTTGATGTGAAAAGCGTGGCCAGCGCATACTTTATCTTTGGCCATGAGCTTGGTTTTGACTGGCTTAGATCACAGGCAGAGCTTGTTGAAACCAGTGACCATTGGGACCGTTTGGCGGTGAACAGTATTCTTGGTGATCTTCAGGATCAGCAAAAAATTCTGACCCGCACGGCCCTTAATGGATCAAAAGGCAAAGAATGCAAGAAAGCGGCAGAAAAATGGATTTCCGATAACAAGCTTTCCACTGAACGTGTGAAAAAGCTGCTTCAGGATTTCCAACATGCCGGCACAATCAATGTCACAAAAATGGGCTTTGCTGCCCGTCAAATCCGTAACGTAGTTGTGGATTAATAAATATATTTAATATATCCTTGCGGAAGTATTTAAACCCTTCCGCAAGGACCACCATGTCTTTTAAATTCAACAATCATTATGCTGATCTTGGCAGCGCATTTTATACTGCGCTTGACCCCACACCATTACCAAACCCTGAAAAAGTTATCTTTAATGATGACGAAATTAAAAACAGCGGCCTTGATGTATTTAATAAAAATGAGCTGATTTCCTTTTTTAGCGGCAATGCCTATCCAGAAGGGGCACACCCCCTTGCCATGAAATATACTGGCCATCAGTTTGGCTATTATAATCCGGACCTTGGCGATGGCCGTGGTTTATTAATGGGACAATTTGATTATAACGGCAGTCTTTATGATCTTCATTTAAAAGGTGCAGGCAGAACCCCTTATTCGAGAATGGGGGACGGAAGAGCGGTTTTAAGATCAAGCATTCGTGAATTTCTAGCAAGTGAAGCACTACACCACCTAGGTATTCCAACAACCCGTGCATTGGGTATTACAACAAGTGATGAACCCGTAAGACGCGAAAGCATTGAACGAGCCACCATGTTAATGCGATTAAGTGATAGTCATATTCGATTTGGGTCATTTGAATATCTTTATTATACGGATCAGCATGATGAACTTGAAAAGTTGTGCGAATACACCATTAAGCATCACTTTCGAGAGTGTATTAATGATAACAAACCCATTGATTCCTTTGCTTTATCAGCAGCAAACAAAACGGCACAACTTATTGCAAAATGGCAAGCGTTCGGTTTTGCCCATGGTGTACTTAACACCGATAACATGTCAATCACGGGGCATACTTTCGACTATGGTCCATATGGGTTTATGGAACAATACGACCCTTATTATATCTGCAATCATTCTGATGATCATGGTCGTTATGCCTTTAACAAGCAACCCGCTATTGGCTATTGGAATTTGCAGGCACTAATTCAAGCGTTAAGCCCGCTGATTAATAAAGAAACTCAGCTTGAAGCACTCGAAACCTATCAGGAAACATTTTTAAAATCCTATCACAATTTAATGTCTGCAAAAATAGGATTGCCTAATTTGAATGTGGATGACAAAAACCTCTACCAGGATTTGCTTGACTATATAGAAGGCTACAAAATCGATTACACGTGTTTTTTCCGCGATTTAAGCCATTATAAAATGGGCGATGGTGCGGGCTCGATAGATAATCTTAAACCTAATGCCCGCGAATTTGAACCATGGTTTAAACAGTATGATGGGCATTTGAGCAATTCAGGCGTTTTAGAAAGTGCTCGCCATCAACAAATGCAACAGATCAACCCAAAATATATTTTAAGAAATTATCTTGCCCAGATTGCCATCCAGAATGCGGAACAAGGCGATTATGAAGAACTTCACACATTATATGAAATATTGAAAAAACCATATGCTGAACAGGAAGAGCATCAATCATATGCGAAGGAAAGTCCGGATTGGGGTAAAAACCTGCAGATCAGTTGTTCATCATAAAAAAGGCCCTGAAATAAATTCAGAGCCTTTAAGAATTAAAAATTTTAATCCAGCTTAATGACGGAAATGGCGCATGCCTGTAAGAACCATAGCAAGGCCCTGTTCATCAGCCGCTGCGATAATTTCATCATCGCGAATTGATCCGCCTGGCTGAATAACTGCTGTAACCCCCGCTTCTGCGGCACTTAATAATCCATCCGCAAATGGGAAGAATGCGTCAGACGCAACAACAGAACCTTCTGTCATTGGTGTTGAAAGTCCGGCAACCTCACTTGCGTCAATCGCTTTACGAGCTGCTGTTCTCGCGCTATCAACTCGGCTCATTTGACCAGCACCAATGCCCACTGTTGCACCGTCTTTAACATAAATAATCGCATTTGATTTCACATGTTTACACACTGTGAATGCAAATAGCATATCATTCAGTTCTTGTTCGGATGGCTTACGTTTGGTCACAACTTTCAAGTCGTCTAATGTAACTTTACCATGGTCGCGATTTTGAACCAGATAACCGCCCGCAACAGTGCGGATTGTTTGACCAAGTTCACGTGGATCAGCCACACCACCTGTTAATAAAAGCCTTAAGTTTTTCTTCGCGGCCATAATTTCTTTTGCTTTTTCATCAGCATCCGTTGCAATCACAACTTCTGTGAAAATCTTTGAAATTTCTTCAGCCGTTTCACCGTCAAGTGTACCGTTTAGCGCAATAATACCGCCGAATGCACTTGTTTGATCGCAGACAAGCGCTTTGTTATAAGCTTCAACGAATGTTTCGCCTCTTGCCACGCCACATGGGTTCGCGTGCTTAATGATTGCCACCGCCGGGCCGTCTTTTGGATCAAATTCACTAACCAGTTCAAATGCAGCATCGGTATCATTCAAGTTATTATAACTAAGCTCTTTACCCTGAAGCTGCGTTGCTGTGGCAATACCAAAACGTGGGTTTGCGCTGCGGGTCGTGTAAAATGCTGCATTTTGGTGTGGGTTTTCACCGTATCTTAATTCCTGCTGTTTATTCGCCGTAATATTAAGACGGTCAGGATATGTTTCACCAAGCTGATCCGCGAACCATGCTGAAATTGCCGCATCATATGAACCGGTACGCGCAAAAGCCTTGGCAGCCAATTTAGTACGTAAGTCCGCTGATGTTGCACCATCATTTTCTTTCATTGACGTCATGACGGCTTCATAATCACTGGCTTCAACAACCACCGTTACAAACGCATGATTTTTTGATGCGCTACGGATCATCGCCGGGCCACCAATATCAATATTTTCGATACATGTGGCAAAATCAGCGCCCTTTTCAACTGTTTCTTCAAACGGATAAAGGTTCACACACAACAGATCAATTGAACCAATATTATGTTCTTCCATTGAACCGACATGATTTTCATTATCACGAAGGGCAAGCAAGCCGCCGTGAATTTTTGGGTGAAGTGTTTTCACACGTCCGTCCATCATTTCCGGAAAACCTGTGTGATCGGCCACTTCCTTAACAGGAACGCCCGCATCCGCTAATGCCTTTGCGGAACCGCCAGTGGATAAAATTTCAACACCCTGATCCGCAAGAAACTTGCCAAATTCAATCAGACCTGTTTTATCAGAAACAGATAGTAATGCTCTTTTGATTGGTGTGTTTGTCATCAAAAATCTCTTTTATGTTGATACATATGTTTAAAGGGGCGTGGTACTTGATTTTAGGCCCCAACGCAAGGGT
Source organism: Pseudemcibacter aquimaris (assembly GCF_028869115.1). NCBI lineage: Bacteria > Pseudomonadati > Pseudomonadota > Alphaproteobacteria > Emcibacterales > Emcibacteraceae > Pseudemcibacter > Pseudemcibacter aquimaris. The sequence goes on along the minus strand of NZ_CP079800.1, from coordinate 3,314,346 downwards.
TATTCCTGATCATTGCCCTGTAATTTTAGTGACCAGAGCGTTGTTGTTTTTTCCCCGTCCGTTTTACCGGATAATCTTATTTGCTGCGACGGTGATACTTTACCGGCTTCACCGAAATAAATACTTTCTGTAATCGCCACATCCGCCCCTCTTGCAAAAAAGGCCCATTTTTTGCCAGATGGTGTTTCAAGAATAATCTGATCATCAGTTTTCAATACAGAAATATTCGGATGCAGATAAAAACAAATATTAAACGGAACCGGGTTTTTATCGCCTTTATAGGATAACCTCAATTCATCTTCACCGCGGATATCATCACCCTGATCATTCATATAAATGAGGCGGCGATGGATCAATCCATAATCATCCACATAACCATTATGTTCTGCATCAAGCATATAATGACCATTTTCGCTGATAAGCTTGCTTGATACTTCCGTTATACCGCGACCGATCAAGCCATCATCCAGAATATCACTGCTGTTTTGATCATTTAATACCAGTGTCGAATGCGCCGCCGTTGATCTTGAAATATATTCAAGGTCCTGACCGCCAATTTGGACGTAAGCAGCATTGCCCGAATTAACAATGATCCGGTCACGCCCCTGACTAAGTTCAAATGATAATGCCCCCGCGTGACATGTGCTGCTTAATTCCATTTCGGCCGGAGGGCCGATATCTTGAATTAAAACCGTTTTTTGATTTTCAAGTCTAGCAAATCCGCTTTGTTCCAGATCGAACTCTGCGGCATATTCTTCTTTGGCTTTTTCAATAACAGCATTTATGTCTTCTGCACGTTCAATGGTGACGCCGTTAAATAGCGGCAATTTTCCATCACCGTGGGAAAGCGCACGAATGCATGACGCCATTCTGCTTACGGCTTTGCCAAGCTCTTCCGGCGCCTCTTTACCCATGCCGGCGAAAGCATCCCGAAGCAAGACCATATGCATGAACAAATGTAATAATTCTTGTGGGTTTCGGCTTCTGATGCCACCATCAACCAATACTTCTTTACCCAGTGAAAACTTTAAATACCCCACCGCTTGTTTCAGCCAGCTATCCCCAAGCGGAATAAATAGCCCAGAAAAAGCAAGACCGATAATGGCTTTTAATCCACCCGGTCCTTCTGGAAGGTCCGTTGACATTTTCATCAAATGACGGGCACTTCTTGCCAGAATATCCAAGACACGACCGCGATAAATCACATCATCCGTGTCCATAATCAGCGGTGCATAAATAAGCCAGTTTGTGACCCGTTCCCCGACAATATCGCAGCGCCAGGAAACTTCGCCCCACTGGGTGTTTTCTTCAATCCAGCTTTCAACTAGTTCTTCCGCGCGCTCCTTGGCGCCTTTTCTGTCCACCGCCTGATTTAAATCACGCAGCCATCTAAAGCTATGAAGATATTCCTGCCATTTATCGGGTAAATTTTGCGCTCGCCATACATCCCCACCTGGCCAGATATCCTGTTCATTATTGGGATTGGACAACACATGACCCGCGGCCAGTATCTTGCCACCAACCATTTTCGTGCCTGCCGTTGCAGAACCCGGCCAAATATCCTTTGGTGTTCCAAGCAGTCTTAGTGGATTTTTACCACGTAAGCTTAAATCATGATAAAAGCTGCTATGACGTGCCCTGCTCATTGCTTTGGCAATGGGGTTTTTGCTTTTCTTCTCGGAAGAGGAAACTGGTTTACGGCGTAATTGGGCCATTTAAGGGCGTATCTCCGCTATGGACTTATTATTATTTATATGAGCTTATCATAAATACGCATGATGGCAACATACGAATATTGCCAATTCACTTTCTTTAGTTGCCTTTTAAAGCCGCAATATTTTCCGCGTATTTTTCCGGGCCGCCAACGAATGTTGCGGTACCAGCAACAAGAACATCTGCGCCCGCATCAATGGCGCTTTTTACCGTATCCATATTGATACCGCCATCCACCTGAAGATCAATATGGCGACCTTGCTTTTCAATCATCCCTCGAATGGTTTTAATTTTTTCAAGCTGTGACGGGATAAATTTTTGTCCGCCGAACCCTGGGTTTACGCTCATCACAAGAATTAGATCAACCATATCCATGACATTTTCAATCATGCTTACTGGCGTTCCTGGGTTTAATGAAACACCCGCTTTTTTACCCAGTGATTTAATCAGCTGAATGGTGCGGTGAAAATGCGGTGTGGCTTCGGCGTGTACCGTAATGATATCGGCACCCGCATTTGCGAAATCCTCAATATATGGATCAACCGGCGAAATCATCAAATGAACATCAAATGTTTTATCACTGTATGGGCGAATGGCTTTTACAACATCTGGGCCAATGGTGATATTTGGCACATAATGGCCATCCATCACGTCAACATGAATATAATCGGCACCGGCTTCTGTTATGGCGGCGACTTCTTCACCCAAACGGGCGAAATCTGCTGATAGAATAGATGGGGCAATTTTTACAGATGATGTCATGATAAATCCTTAAAGTTCATCTTATCTTTTCACAAGGCGGGATACAAAAAAGCCATCCATACCGCCTTTAATATAATGTGGTAATGTTCTTACATCACCGGTCTCTAAAACCGTGCATTCAAGTGATGGTATTTCCTGTTCCGCTATTTCTTTACGTTTTAACGAAGCGTCACGTTCCAGTAAAGCTTTTATCTGGTCTTCGCCCTCTTCTTTTTCGAGGGAACAAACGGCATAAACAAGTGTTGCGCCAGACTTCATCGAGCTTGAAATATAATCCAGCATTTCTGATTGCACTTTTGCGACTTCAACTATTTCGCTCACGCGTTTTTGATGCAATAGTTCAGGGTGCCTCCTGATGGTCCCTGTTGATGAACATGGCGCATCCAAAAGAATATAGTCAAAATCAGCAATGTTTTTATACTCAAGAACATCTGACGTCACGACGTTAACTTCCAATGCAAGACGGTTCATATTCTGTTTTAACCGCTTGATGCGTCCTTCTGATAAATCGACGGCAGTGACAAGTGCACCTCGGCTTGCGGACTGCGCCGTTTTACCACCGGGCGCCGCACATAAGTCAAGGATTTTGTCCCCCGAAGACACCCCAAGTAATATTTCAGGTATGCGGGCCGCTGCATCCTGTACCCACCATTCACCGTCACTATAACCCACAAGTTCGGTAATTTTTCCGGCTCTTTCAACACGTATACTGCCTGTTGGGCCAACTTCACCGCCAAGTTTTTCTGCCCACTCTTCTGCCATCTTTACATTTTTTAAGCTGATATCAAGTGGCGCTTCATTTAAACATTCTGCAATCATGTCCTTAACGGTTGCGGCACCATAATGCGCATCCCATCTTTTAAGGAGCCATCCCGGAAAATTAAGTCTGGTATTTCCGAACTTTTTAAGAAGCATTTCACGGTCACGGTCCACGTTTCTAAGCACTGCATTGACGGTATTTTTTAAATATTTAAGTTTTTTATCAACACGGATATCCATCAAATTAACCGTTTTATCAACGGCCGCATATGTTGCCACATCCATAAACAAAAGCTGCGTAACGCCCAATCTTAAGGTATGTCGGACCATCATTTGTGGCTTAGACAACTTTTTCGTGGTCAAATGATCAATCATCCTGTCAATCTGACCAAGTCGCCTGAGTGTCGTTGTTACAAGATTCCTGACAAAGCCCCTGTCATTTTCATGAATACGACTTGAAAAATTCTCCATCGCGCGTGATGAGGTTTGCCCCTCATCCAATATATACTTCAAGATAAGTAGTGCTGCTTCGCGGCTGTCTAAAAGCGTTGCCAATGTGTTGATTTCCTTTCCAAACGAACCATATTTGTTTAACATGCTTTTAATAGAATTTAATCATTTAATTGACCTTACGGGACTTAAAAAGTGACAGAAGAAAAAAAGACTGACCTGGAAAAAGGTGAAACGCAGCCAAAATCAGAAAAACAAGACAAAGCGCCACCAAAAGAAATTGGCGGCCGCGATGGACCAGACCCAGTTCGTTATGGGGATTGGGAAAATAATGGTATTGCATCTGATTTCTAAGGGTTTAAATGGAAAGTTTGGTTGAAAATGAGCAAAACGTAAGGCTGGGAATTTTTCTTTTCCTGCTTATATTTTTTGGTGTGCTTGAATTTATGATCCCACTCGCCAAAAGACAGGAAAAACGACTTTCACAATGGTTCACCAACATTTCCATTACCATAATTGATACCATTGCCATGCGTGTGGTGCTTCCCATTATTGCCGTTGGTGTTGCCAAATATGCCGCGGAAAATGATATTGGTTTATTTAATATTGTTGATATCGGATACTGGCCAGCATTCATCATGTCATTATTACTGCTTGATGTTTTGATATACGGTCAACATGTGATGATGCATAAAGTACCCATGTTTTGGCGTTTACACCGTATGCATCATTCAGAACTCGGCCTTGATGTCACCACCGCCGTCAGGTTTCACCCGATTGAAATTATAATATCCATGCTAATTAAAATGGCATTTGTTTATATCATGGGTATTCCCGTAGCGGCGCTTATTGTGTTTGAAATATTATTAAATGGTCTGGCGCTTTTCAATCACAGCAATATAAAGTTGGCTTCCGGTCTTGAAAATCTATTAAGAAAAATATTCGTTACACCAGAAATTCATTGGATCTATCATTCTGAAAAACCAAATGAAACCAATAGCAATTATGGCTTTAATCTGGTTATATGGGATAAGATGTTTGGCACTTATACAGATAAGCCAACTTTGGATTATCCGACATTAAGACAAGGCCTTCCTGAATTTGGTTTTGAAAAACCAGTGGGGTTACTGGAATTGATGGTGTCACCCTTTAAAGCTTATAAGGTAAAGGATGAATGAGGGAAAAGGAACTTAGACTAGCGCTGGTGTGTTTTGGTGGTGTATCCCTTGCCATCTATATGCATGGTGTCAGCAAAGAAATCCTGAAACTCGCCCGCGCATCAAAAGCCATCCACGCAAGCCCCGACCCTTTACATTCATCACGAAAAACTTACGCTTATCCCAATGACAATGTGACCGATATCCCTGATACAGAACTTGTTTATTTCGAAATATTAAAGGGTTTCGCCCCCGAACTTGATATCCGCGTCATTATCGACACCATTGCCGGTGCATCGGCCGGCGGAATGAATAGCGTTTTTCTCGCACGGGCCATTGCCCATGATTTAAATTTCGATCATTTAAGGCATCATTGGCTGATTGAGGCTGACGTCAGCAAACTGACCGAGAACAAGAAAAAAGCAGGTCGTTGGGACAGACTTGTTACCAAGCCGCTGATAAATCTATTAAGCGGAAAATTTCTTGGTAACGGCAACTTAAGCAAACAAGTGAAAGAAAAATTACCCGCGCTTCTGAACATTTGGGATTTGAAACCACCTTTTGACGGTAAACATCTGGTGGGGCTTGTTTATGGTGGATTAAAGGGCATGGGAAAAGTGAATTTCCAGTCCCTATTGCCACGCGGACATGAACTGGATCTTTTCGTCACATTAACCGACTTTTATGGCTACAAAAGGTCCATGCTTTTAAATGACCCGCCTATTATTTCAGAATTAGAACATCGTCATAATTTAAAATTCAGCTATTTAAAGACCGCCGCAGATAAAAGCCTTTCAAAATTTAAAAGTGATTTTGATGATGATGGACTTGCATCGCTTTCTTTTGCTGCACGGGCCACATCTTGTTTCCCAGGGGCATTCCCACCTGCGCAGATCAGGGAAACAGAACATTTCTTTAAAGAACAAGGCTCAAGTTGGCTAAATAAAGACGACTTTATAAAGAATAATTTCAAAGAATACCAAAGTGCGGGACTTGATCCCGAAATGACATCTTTTCTTGATGGCAGCATATTAAACAACAAACCGTTTGATCAGGCCTTAAATGCGATCCACGACAGACCAGCATTTCGCGAGGTAAGCAGACGTGTTATTTATGTTGATCCAAACCCAGAGCGGTTGAAAATTAAACCAAACGGCGCGCCGCCAACCATGCTCAACACTTTAAAAGGGGCACTGTCGGACATTCCAATGAATGAACCGATGCATGATGACTTAGAAGAAATTCACATTCATAACCAAGAAGTGTCCACCATCAAATCAGTTGTCGATAGCGTTAGGCCCAGTGTTGAAAAACTTGTGTTTGAAATTTCACCGAAGAAAATCAGTACATCAACGACCTTTAAAGATTTGGAATCATGGCGTAACATTGCCAGTGCCCGCGCCGTAACAGAAGCCGGTTATTCATATGAAGCCTATGCCCGCCTAAAAATAAGAAGCACAGTTGCTGACCTGACCAAAATTATATCGTCCCTATGCAATATTGCCCCACGCAGCAAAGAAAAAAGAATCGTGTTTTCCGCAATTCAATGTTGGGTTATGAAAAACACCCAAGGGGAAAGTCTGCTTTATGGTGCAGAAGAAAAGAAAGGTCTGTTTAACTGGACCAAATCATTCATTAAAAAAGACCAGTCTTTTGAAAATATTCCTGAATGGACCAAGTTCATTATTGATTTTGATGTTAATTACCAAAAAAGACGACTTCATTTTTTAATCCAGGAACTTAACAGTCAATATTCAATAAACCCTGATCATGTTCATGAGCTCGATGCCGCAAAAATGGCCCTTTATCATATTTTGGAAAATATTAAGCCCACGAGTATTGAAAGCCGCTTTGATGAAGACACTCTTTCAACATTAATAGAGACGGTAGAAAAAATTAAATCACTTGATATTAATGATGATCTTGATTGTGCTGAAAACATGAAACAAATAAGGTCAATTAGCCCAGATATTGAGCAATTATTAGATATTCTAAATACGAATATTAATCTTGATAACGTCAGACTTGAAACCGATCAGTTGATTTCATCGCAGTTAAACAATTCCTGGGACGACGGGTTTAAAAGAAAACTGCTAACCAATTATTTGGGTTTTGCATTTTGGGACGTGATTACATTTTCCATAAATGGTTCAAAATCCGTTGGTGAATTTAATGAAATTCTTGTAAATCGCATCAGTCCAAATGATGATCTTGTTCTAAAGTCCGATGCCCTCGAAATGCCGTTAAAAGGCACGGCCATGAAAAGTTTTGGTGCCTTTTTCAGTCGTGAAGACAGGGAAAATGACTATCTTTGGGGCAGGTTAAATGGTGCGGAACGTTTAATTGATCTGCTGTATCATCAAGCCGAACAAGAAGGTATTTCTGAAAAATTCAATATCATGAATATGAAAAAGCGAGCCTTTAGAGCCATTTTAGAGGCCGAAAAAGAACATCTTCATGAAATACCGGATTTATTTAACGAGCTGCAAAAACGCATAGATGCGCTTTAATTACATAAAGCCCATTTCAAGACGTGCTGCTTCTGACATCATTGACATATCCCATGGCGGCTCCCAAACAAGGGCCACTTTAACATCGCCGACACCTTCTACTTCGCGGACGCGGTATTCCACTTCACCCGGCATGGATTCAGCAACAGGGCAATGTGGTGATGTAAGCGTCATGGTAACAACCACATCCGCATAATTATCCACGTCAATATCGTATATAAGGCCAAGTTCATAAATATTGACCGGAATTTCAGGATCATAAATTTCACGAAGGGCATCTGCTGCCTTCATTTCCAGCGCTTTTTTCTCTTCCGCAGAAATAGGTTCACCACGATTTTCAGAAGTCGTCTTAGACTCTTCTTGTGGTGTTTTCTTTTCTTCTTCTTTGTCGCCTGGTCTTTCGTTCAAAAACCCGTCTAGAAAGCTCATTATTTATACCCTTTAAGCAAAAATCCTGTTCACCTTATGAAGCCCATCAACCAATCGGTCAATATCTTCTTTGGTGTTATATAATCCAAATGATGCACGCGCCGTTGCCGGTACATCCATAAAATCCATAATCGGCTGGGCACAGTGGTGCCCGGTTCTGATCGCGATGCCATCCTGATCAAGTATTGTACCGATATCATGTGGATGCGCGCTTTCCATTGTAAATGAAAGTATACCCGCCATATGGTCAGCCTTACCCCTAAGTTCAAGACCGTCTACTTCTTTAATTTTTTCAAGACCATATTCAAGCAAAGCTTGTTCATGGTCATGGATATTATCAAATCCAAGCACATTCATATAATCAATGGCCGCTGACATGCCGATGCCACCAACAATATTCGGGGTTCCGGCTTCAAATTTATGGGGCAGCTCGTTATAAGTGGTTTTTTCAAATGTTACTGAGCGGATCATTTCACCGCCACCTTGATATGGCGTCATGGCGTCAAGCAATTCTTCTTTACCGTAAAGTATGCCAACCCCCGTTGGACCATAAATTTTATGTCCGGAAAAGACATAAAAATCAGCATCAAGTTCTTTAACATCAACCTGCATATGCGGCATGGCCTGACAGCCATCCACAAGAACAACTGCACCAACATCATGTGCCATTTTTATGATTTCTTTTATCGGTGTAATGGTACCGAGCGCATTTGATATATGGGTTATGGCAACCAGTTTCGTTTTTTCCGATAGAAGTTTTTCATATTCTTCCATCAAGAAATTACCATTTTCATCAATTGGGCTTACTTTAATATCAAACCCTTTTTGATCGCGCAGAATTTGCCATGGAACGATATTCGAATGATGCTCCATGTGGCTTAGGATTATCTCATCACCTTCGGATAGGTTATCCCTACCCCAGCTTTGCGCGACAAGATTGATCCCTTCGGTCGCACCACGAACAAAGATTGTTTCTTCTGTGCTCGCGTTTATATGACCGGAAACATTGTCACGGGCCGCTTCATATTTGGTCGTTAGCTCAGCAGATAATTGATAAGCGCCACGATGAATATTGGCGTATTCATTTGAATAGCACCCTTTAATTACATCAATCACCGCTTGCGGTTTTTGCGCACTCGCCGCTGTATCAAGGAAAGTTAACGGCTTACCGTGAATTTCCCTTTTAAATATCGGAAAATCTTCGCGCACTGCTTCAACGTTATAATTATGTGATGTCATGATATTCATTGCCCCAATTTACCCAAGCCATCCACGCGCAAGTTCAAGATATTTTTCACGCACGGCATCAATTGAAACGTCATCATAAACTTCGGCGATGAATGCTTCGACCAGTAAACCTTTCGCCGCTTCCTGATCCATACCGCGAGAATTTAAATAAAAGAGCGCTTCTTTATCAAGTTCCCCAACCGTTGCCCCATGCGCACATTTCACATCATCCGCATAAATAAGCAGTTCCGGTTTACTGTTTGCTTCCGCATCACGGTCAAGCAGCAAATTTTTATTGGACTGTTCCGCATTTGTCAGTTGCGCGTCTTGCGCTACATATACTTTACCCTGAAAGGCTGATTTACCACCCTTATCAAGAACGCCACGGTAAATTTGATCACTTTCACATTCTGGAACCAAATGTTTCATGTGCGTGAACACATCGTGGCTAACACCATCACGACCAAGAAACGCACCACGAAGATCCACATTGCCGTGCAACCCTGTTAAAGTTGGCTTAATTTCTGTACGACTTAATTTGGCGCCAACATTCAATGAATAATGTTTGAAGTCAGCATCTTCCGCAACCTCAACATGACTTTCTGCCATGTGGATGGTTTCATTGCCCTGCGTCTGAATTTGAAAAATTTCCAAGGATGCTTTTTCAGCAACCGTTATTTTATTGATGTCCTGCGTCCAGATATCTGCATTATTATCACCGATAAATGTTTCAATAATTTGTGCTGATGAGCCATTAGACATGGAAATAAAGTTCTTATTTCTCAAAGCTTTAGCATCAGAGTTTTCTGTCGCCACATGAATAATTTGAATTGGCTTAGACAACTTAATGTTTTGCGCAACATTAATCACATAACCGTCTGTCATTAAAGCACTATTCAGGTTTGCAAGGCTGCTATCCTCATCTGATACTTTAAGTAATTCTTCCGCTTCTTTAGGTTTTGCTTTAAGAAAATCATTTAAAGGTAATAATGATAATCCCTCTTCTTCTGAAACATCTGAATATTGATCATTAAAATATCCATCAACAAAAACAACTTTTGATCCTTGAATATCTTTTAAATGTGCTTCTTGGATTTTGGCGGATAATGCGTCATTACCTGCTACAACCTGTGAAACAGCATATGATTTGGATTTAATGGATGAAAGATTGGTATATTTCCATTCTTCCACCTTTGGACCTGGTAAACCAACATCCAAAAAAGCATCCAGTGATTTATTACGTAAATCATTTAACCAATTCGGCCCCTCAAAGCCATGCTTTGAAAGCGCGTCAGCATACTGATCCACATCAAAATGATTTTTTTGCGTCATTTTAACTAATCCTATGCTGCGTTCTCATCGATACCAAGGCCGGCGTAACCTTCTTTTTCAAGCTGGTGCGCCAATGTCTTATCACCGGATTTTACGATTTTACCGTCCGCCAGCACATGAACATAATCCGGCACCACATAATCAAGCAGGCGTTGATAATGGGTAATCACTAAAATAGATTTTTCCGGACCACGCATGCGGTTAATGCCTTCGGCCACAATACGAAGCGCATCGATATCAAGACCACTATCCGTTTCGTCTAGTACGGAAAAAATTGGATCAAGAACAGCCATTTGAACCATTTCATTACGTTTTTTCTCACCACCGGAAAAACCAACATTGACGGGACGCTTTAACATTTCCGCATCCATTTCAAGTTCAGCCGCTTTCGAACGGACTAGTTTTAAGAAATCAACGGCCGCAAGTTCATCTTCGCCTTTATATTTACGAATTGAATTTACCGCGGTTTTTAAGAAATTCATGTTTGATACACCCGGAATTTCCACCGGATATTGGAAACCAAGAAACACCCCTTCCGCGGCGCGTTCATTTGCTTCTAATTCAAGAAAATCTTTTCCTTGAAATGTAATCGACCCTTCAGTGATCTCGTACCCTTCTTTACCGCAAATGGCATAAGATAGTGTGGATTTACCGGCACCATTTGGGCCCATAATCGCATGAACTTCACCCGGGTTAATATTAAGGTTCAATCCTTTAAGGATTTTTTTGCCATCAACTTCGACATGTAAATTTTTAATTTCAATCATTTTTATTCTTAGCGCCTTTTAACCGACGCTTCCTTCCAGACTAATACCTAATAATTTTTGTGCTTCTACCGCGAATTCCATCGGTAATTGCTGCATCACTTCTTTACAGAACCCATTCACAATCAGTGATACGGATTCTTCAACATCAAGTCCGCGTTGAAGACAATAGAATAATTGCTCATCACTGATCTTTGATGTTGTTGCTTCATGTTCAACCTGTGCCGTCGGGTTTTTGGTTTCGATATAAGGCACCGTATGTGCACCGCATCTATCACCGATTAGTAAGCTGTCACATTGTGTAAAGTTTCGTGTGTTTTCCGCATTGGGCATAACCTTCACAAGACCGCGGTAAATGTTCTGCGCCTTACCTGCCGATATTCCTTTTGAAATAATCGTGCTTGATGTGTTTTTACCAATATGGATCATTTTTGTGCCAGTATCGGCTTGTTGGTAATTATTGGTAATCGCCACGGAATAAAATTCACCAACCGAATTATCACCTTGTAAAATACAGCTTGGGTATTTCCATGTGACAGCTGAACCTGTTTCCACTTGCGTCCATGAAACTTTTGAATTTGTGCCGCGACATGCCGCTCGCTTGGTCACGAAATTGTAAATGCCACCTTTACCTTCTTTATCGCCCGGATACCAGTTTTGTACCGTCGAATATTTGACTTCGGCATTTTCAAGAACAACAATTTCAACAACCGCCGCATGAAGCTGGTTTTCATCACGCATCGGTGCCGTACACCCTTCTAAGTAAGATACATAGCTATCATCATCGGCAATGATTAGTGTTCTTTCGAACTGTCCTGTGTTGGCTTCGTTAATTCTGAAATATGTGCTTAGCTCCATCGGGCAACGCACACCTTTTGGAATATAAACGAATGTCCCGTCTGTGAAGACCGCGCTATTAAGGGCCGCGTAAAAGTTATCCGCAGCTGGCACCACTGAACCCAGATATTTCTGCATCAATTCTGGGTAATCAATTGCCGCCTCTGAAATAGAGCAGAAAATAACGCCCTTTTCTTTTAATGTTTCACGGAAAGTGGTTGCCACAGAAACACTGTCAAAAACCACATCAACCGCAACACCGGCAAGAACCTCTTGTTCCTGAAGTGAAATACCAAGCTTTTCATATGTGGCGAGTAGTTCCGGATCCACTTCATCCAGACTTTTTGGTCTGTCTTCTTGTGATTTTGGTGCTGCATAATAATGAATATCCTGAAAATCAGGTTTTTCATAATCAAGCATCGCCCAATCCGGCTCTTCCATTTTTAGCCATTTTTGGTATGACTTAAGGCGCCAATCAAGCAGCCATTCCGGCTCTTCTTTTTTAGCAGATATAAACCTGATGACATCTTCATTAAGACCTTTTGGGGCCTTAACCATTTCGATGTCCGTGACAAATCCGTATTTATAGTCGCTGCCGACTTCTTCAACGGTTTGTCTTGTTTCCAGTGTACTTACCATATCGGTACTTTACCCTTGTTTTCTTAATTTCTTTTTTTCTTCTTCAGTAAAGAAGTCGTACTTACTTGGCACCATTTCAGAAAGCGGAACATTATCAAGTGCCTCGTAAACAGCTTTGTTGATCTTGTCCCATTTTCCACGGGTTGCACAAACCGGTACATAATCACAATTATGCTCTTCTTCACTTAAACAATTTGTAAGTTGGACCGGCCCATCAACCGCTTCAATGATATCCGCGATACTAATTTCCACTTCTTTATTCAGAGAAAAACCACCCCCCACACCTCGGTGGGAAATGAGCAAGTTTGCTTTTGCCATTTTTCCAAGAATTTTACTCACTGTCGGAAGTGGTACTTTTGTGTCTTCATTTAATACTGCTGCTGTGAAATTCTCGTCCGGACGTGCAGCAATCGTGCTCATCAGCACAACGGCATAATCCGCGAGATTAGAAAGTTTGATCATCAGTCATCCACACAACAAATAATAAATACGAATTATTAAATGATGCGGATTTCCGATTTTGTCAACATAAATACGACTAAATTAGTCTTTTTTAGAAAATGGCAGAAAATAAGGGCTTTTATTAAGAATCATTCTTAGAATTGTTAAGAATCATTATTAATTTTTGCACAAATATCATCAAGTTGTTCTAACGTCCGATAATGGATTTTTAAAACACCCGACTCACCACCCTTGCCATCAATTTCGACTTTTAAACCAATGCTTGCTGATAATTCTTTCTCAAATGCGATCGTATCAACATCCTTAGATGCACCGGGTTTAGATTGTCCCATAGATGGTTGAACGCCACCGGTTTTAACGGCCTTGGCAAGAGTTTCCGTTTGACGAACACTAAGCCCGTCTTTCACAACCAATTTCGCAAGTGATGCAGGATCCACAGCAGTGATAAGAGCACGGGCATGACCCATGCTTAACTTCCCATCACGCATAAAGGCTTGAACAGATTCAGGAAGGGCAAGCAATCTTAAAATATTGGCAACATGACTGCGGCTTTTGCCGACAGCTTTACCGAGTGCATTTTGTGTATGTGCAAATTCATCCATCAAACGTTTATAACCAAGCGCTTCTTCAATCGGGTTTAAATCATGGCGTTGAATATTTTCAATGATGGCGACTTCTAGTGCCTCTTCATCAGTCATTTCCTTAACGACCGCAGGCACTTCATGAAGTCCTGCCGCTTGTGCCGCGCGCCAGCGTCTTTCCCCGGCGATAATCTCATAACTATCTTGTGCTTTTTTACGCACCAAGATTGGTTGAAGGATGCCTTTTGATTTTACAGATTCTTGTAATTCTTTTGCTTTATCATCATCAAAATGAATTCGTGGCTGATATTCATTGGCAACAAGAAACTCGATAGGAATAACTCTTGATGATCTTGGTGCCGTTTCTTGTGTGGTGGCAGCAGGCTGAATTTTATCATAGGCCGTTTCACGGGTATCCATCAGTGATGAAAGCCCTCTTCCTAGTCCTGTTTTTGATGCTGCTTTTTTGGTTGTCTTTTTACCAGCCATTTTCAATTAAGTCCTTAATATATAATATAAATTTATTTATGCTGCTTTTTTCGCTTTATGACGTTTTAATAATTCTGACGCGAGTTCGAGATAAGCCTGACTTCCGGAACATTTAAGATCATATAAAAGCACTGGCTTACCATGTGATGGCGCTTCTGAAACACGAACATTTCGGGGGATCACCGTATCAAAGACAACATCGCCCAGATAGCTTCTTACATCAATCGCCACCTGTTCCGTCAGGTTATTACGTTTGTCATACATGGTTAAAATAACCCCACCCATTTCAAGGCTCGGATTAAAGTTCGTCTTCACTGTTTCAATTGTTTGAAGCAGTAAGCTCAACCCTTCAAGTGCAAAAAATTCACATTGAAGTGGTACAATCACAGAATGGGATGCCGCCAATGTGTTTAATGTCAGCAGGTTTAATGACGGTGGGCAATCAATCAATACATAATCATAATTTTCCAAAACAGGATCACGGAAAGCACGACGTAATCTAAATGTACGCTGTTCCTGATGTACAAGTTCCAGTTCCGCACCCGTTAGATCAATCGTTGATGGTACCAAATGCAAACCTGGCACAATTGTATCAACGATTGCTTCCGCTAACGATGCTTCCCCCATAATTACTTCATAACTGCTGCATTCACGTTCATTGCGTTCCCGACCAAGCCCCGTACTCGCGTTACCTTGCGGGTCCATATCGATGATCAATACATCTTTTTTAATAGCAGCGAGTGCTGTGGCCAGATTAATGGCTGTCGTGGTTTTGCCAACCCCTCCCTTTTGGTTGGCAACGGCAATAATTTCGGGTTGTTTATTGGCCGTTGAAAGTCCTTTTGCTGTCATCCCCGGAAATACTCCACTCTATATTTCTTAATCTATTTTCTTTTTATATTACTTAATTCGAGGATGATACCTGATTCTTCAGATTTACTCGCAGTTTTTTTCACATCAAACTGCCATTTTTTTTGTGCGTCCGATATTTCCTGATCTGCCTTTTCCCCTTTTAAAAACAAACACTGCGTTTTTTCACCGATAAAGGCCGATGTCAAATCAAGTAGTTTTTCTAAATCTGCACAAGCACGCGATGTAATCAGATCAACTGTAAACGGATCCATTTGTTCGATACGTTCATTGTGAACGATGGCATTCATTCCTGTTGCCCGGACAACTTGTTTCATAAAAGAACACTTTTTCCCAACACCTTCGACAAGATGAACTTCCCCCGCCCCCATCAATGAAATCACCAAGCCGGGAAAGCCAGCACCGCTACCAAGATCAAGAATTTTCCTATTTTCATCTGGTTCAATCATTTCCATTAGCTGCGCACTATCATAAAAATGACGCAGCCATTTATCAGATAATGTTGTATTACTAACCAGATTTATTGACTTTTGCCATTTATCAAGCATCTCTGCATATGTGATAAATTTCTCAAGTGTTTCACGTGAAACATCTGTTTTTTGTTGAAACTCTTTTGCATTCATCAGGCGATTGCCTTTTTATCTTTGCGTTTTACATATCGTAATAACGCGGTAAGTGCAGCTGGCGTAACCCCTGAAATACGGGCCGCTGCACCCAGTGTTGCTGGTTTTGCCTGATCAAGTTTTTCACGGACTTCATTTGATAAACCGCCAATGGATTTATAATCAAGATCAAGAGGAAGCGTTAGATTTTCGTCTTTTCTAAATGCAAGAATATCAGCCTCTTGTCTTTCGAGGTATCCGCTATAGGTGGCATCAATTTCAATCTGTTCCAGTATATCAGATGGAATTTCTTTTAGCTCTGGCCAAATAACAGCAATCTGTTCAAACGTAATTGTCGGGTAAGACAACAATGTTTTGGCCGATCTTTTGACACCATCCTTATTGATTTTTAATCCATGCTTTGCGGCTTCATTTGGGCTTATTTCCAGTGAATCCATCAATTCACCAAACTTAGCCATCATAGACATCTTATTTTCATAAAAGCTTTTCCGCTCTTCTTTAACAAGCCCGATATCGATACCAAGCTGCGTCAGACGTTGATCTGCATTATCGGCCCGTAATTTAAGACGGTATTCCGCGCGAGATGTAAACATACGGTATGGTTCTTTGGTTCCCTTCGTCACCAAATCATCAATCATCACACCAATATATGCATCCGCACGGTCAAGCATAAATATATCTTTACCTTGTGAAGTGCGCGCAGCATTAATACCGGCCATCAAACCTTGCGCTGCCGCCTCTTCATATCCGGTGGTGCCATTGATTTGTCCAGCGAGGAATAAACCATTTATTTTCTTGGTTTCTAGTGTCGCTAGCAATTCCTGTGGGTTCACATAATCATATTCAATCGCATATCCCGGCTGTAAAATTTCAACATTCTCAAGACCTTTAATGGATTTGATATAGGCTTCCTGAACATCTTCTGGAAGTGACGTTGAAATGCCATTTGGATAAACTGTATCTGTGTCCAGTCCTTCCGGCTCAAGGAATATTTGGTGTGATGTTTTGTCGGCAAAGCGGACGACTTTATCCTCGATTGATGGACAGTAACGCGGACCTGTCCCCTCGATATGTCCAGAATACATCGCAGATTTATGCAAGTTGTCTTTGATAATCTGATGTGTTTTTTCATTGGTATGGGTGATATGACAATCAATTTGTGGGACTGATATTTCTCTATTCATAAATGAAAATGGTGTTGGCGGTGTATCTCCAGGCTGTGTTTGGCATACTGACCAATCAATTGTTTTGCCATTTAATCGTGCTGGTGTGCCTGTCTTTAAACGTTCTAGAGTAAATCCAAATCTTTCAAGCGTATCTGATAACCCAAGTGCTGGGGGCTCATCTTCGCTTCTGATTGATTTACGACCAGCCGGTATGCGTTTATCACCGATATGGATCATGCCACGTAAGAAAGTACCTGTAGTCAGGATTACTTTTTTACATGGGATTTCTTCGCCATCACCCGTAACCACGCCGGCAATAACATTCTCATTTTCAATAATTAAGTCTTCTACAGCCGCCGCTTTAATGTTTAAATTTTCAAAATCAGATAACAATTCCTGCATTGCACTACGGTATAAACTTCTATCCGATTGACACCTTGGGCCGCGAACTGCCGGTCCTTTACGGCGATTTAGCATTCTAAATTGAATGCCAGACGCATCAGCAATTTTGCCCATAATACCATCTAAGGCATCAATTTCACGAACCAAATGTCCTTTACCAAGACCACCAATCGCTGGATTACATGACATTTCACCAATGGTTTCTAGTTTATGAGTTATAAGTAATGTATTCGCGCCGAGCCGCGCAGATGCCGCTGCCGCTTCGCATCCTGCATGCCCGCCCCCGATTACAATTACATCATATGAAGTCATATTCTCATTTACCCTGCTTTAAAAAGTATGGCGGAATGTACGGATTCGCGATCTTAAAGTCAAAGTGTTTCACGTGAAACACTCTTGAAAAAGCTATTTACCGATGCAAAACTCAGTAAAAATCTTTTCCAGAATATCTTCTACATCGACATATCCAGTGATTTTTCCAATATCCCGTGCTGCCATACGTAGATCTTCGCTTAAGAGTTCTAATTCAAAATGCCCTGCATTTAGGAACCTATCCATATGTTCAAGTGCATTCTGAAGGTTCTGTCTATGGCGTGTGCGGGTCAGTGACGGTGTATCTGATAGTCCCATGCGTTTATCAACTTCACCTTCAAAGGCTCTCATAAAGTTGTCTAAGCCATCCCCTGCTTTCACAGAAAGATTCCATTTTCCAATGATATTTTCCGGTAAATTATTACCCGTATCAGACTGTCCCAAATCAGATTTATTGATAATGACCATTGTTTCACCATCCATATGGCTTAACATTTGCGGATCAATTTCTTTATTATCTGAACCATCTATAATGATGATTTTTAAATCAGCATCTTCGGCACGTTTTACGGCGCGTTTAATGCCTTCTACCTCGATAGTGTCATCGGTTGATCTGATCCCCGCCGTATCAATAATGCTAACTGGGTACCCTGAAATATCCAAATGAACCTCAAGCGTATCACGTGTCGTGCCCGCTATATCAGAAACAATAGCCACTTCGCGTTTCGAAAGATAATTAAGAAGTGTCGATTTACCGGCATTTGGCGCACCTAATATCACCACCTGAAGTCCGTGTCTTAATCGTTCCCCCCGGTACCCATCAGCAAGATGCTTATTAATATCTTGATATAATTTTTCAACAATCGGACGAATTCTTTCGGTCACATCATCTGGGATTTCTTCATCCGCAAAATCAATATCCGCCTCTAAGTATGCCATCGCAGAGATCAATTCATGGCGCCACCCTTCATAAAGTTCAGCCAAATTACCATCCATTTGACGAAGCGCTTGGCGTCTTTGTCCTTCTGTTTCTGAATTGATCAGGTCCGCTAAGCCCTCCGCGGCCGTTAAATCCATTTTACCATTATCAAATGCACGGCGGGTAAATTCCCCTGCCTCGGCTGGTCTTAATCCATCAATATTTGAAAGTGCTTCTAAAAATCCGGCAACAACGGCATAGCCACCATGAATATGAAATTCGGCAACATCCTCTCCTGTAAAGCTATTTGGACCAGGAAAATAAATCACCAAACCATGATCAAGACGCGAACCCGTCACCGGATCATAAAACCATTTGAGTGATGCCTTTCTCGCATCAGGACATTTTTCAGAATTGGTCAATTTTAAAATGGCGTTTTTGGTTTCAGGACCCGACACACGAATGACACTGACGCCCGCCTTTCCCTTTCCACTTGATAATGCAAAAATTGTCATTTTAAATTTCACCAATCATCTTCAAAAAATTATGCACTATGCTATAACGGATGAAAGAGGATAAATCATCAAAAAAACAGGACTCTATGACAAAGAAGAAGGTCCCAATATACGATCTTTTATTCTCTTGGCCGTTAGAGAGCCCAAAAAATAATCAAATATTAAAGTTGTCTTTTTATAAGTTATTGTTTTTAAATAAATATTTTGTAAAGTAGCGCCAGTTTCGCGCAAATAATTTAAAGGTCATTTTTTCTAATAATAGGTGTATAAAATTCATGACTCAACTATCACTACATAGTCCTGTTGGCGAGCTGACCATCAGCGAAGAAGATGGTGTCATCGTTTCCGTTGATTGGGGATGGTCGCCATTTCAGGAAGAAAATGAATTATTGCTCAGAGCAAAAAAAATGCTTGATGATTATTTTGATGGTGAAGAGGTTGAATTTGATCTGCCCTTAAAACCACATGGCACTGAATTTCAGAAAAATGTCTGGAAAATTATGTCTGAAATTCCTTATGGTCAGATTTTAACTTACGGGGAAATATCCGACCGTTTAAATTCACATGCACGTGCTGTGGGTCTTGCCTGTGGTGCAAACCCCATCCCAATCATTATTCCATGCCACCGCGTCATGGGGAAAAATGGAAAGTTAACCGGTTTTTCCGGCGGCGAAGGCATTTCAACAAAAAGGTACCTTCTAGAATTAGAAGATACCTTTAATAATTTGGATGATAATTTAAGCTTACCGTTTTAGTTTTCGGCTGGCCGTGATTATTCGGCCATTACCTCATCAGGATTAATCGGTGCAATCTTTACATTCATGTAACCATACATCACTGATACAAACGGACTAATCAGGTTAAAGAAACAATATGGCGCATATGCAAGCGTCGCAATCCCAAGTGTACCAGAGAAGAACGCACCACATGTATTCCATGGAATAAGAACCGACGTCACTGTTCCAGTATCCTCAAGCGCACGAGAAAGATTTTTCGCCGCCAGGTTACGTTTCTTAAATTCAAGTCGGTACATACGGCCCGGAAGAACGATTGCGATATATTGATCCGCTGCCATGATGTTAACACCGATACAAGTCAGCGCCGTCACCAAAATAAGCGAACCAGTTGTTTTCGCCATACCAATAAGACCAACAACCAGCTTCTTAAGAAGGCCTAGTTTTTCAAGGATAGAGCCAAACACAATAGCACACATCACAAGCCAGATTGTATTAAGCATGCTCGACATACCGCCACGGGTTAGAAGCTCATCCATCGCTGTATCACCAGTATCAGCGGTGAAACCATCGAATAATGCAGTCCAGATACCTTTAATAACAACAAAGATACCTTCAACATCATCTGCATCCGCAAACTTGATAATCACATCCTGCTGGAAAATAAGCGCAAAGAAAACACCAACAAGCGCACCAATTACAAGTGATGGGAACGCTGGGTATTTTTTCATCGCCAAATAAAAGACAACAACAAGCGGTAATAATAAATAAAGCCCGATATCAAAATTTTGTTCAATAAGTGATAATTGAGCATCGAGACTAATGGCTGAATCATTAATTTCACCAGTAAAACCAAGGATCAGATAAAGAACGAGCGCAATAGCAATTGATGGGAATGTCGTCCAGATCATATGTTGGATATGGGTGAATAGATCCGTACCCGCAACTGCCGGCGCAAGGTTTGTAGTATCTGATAATGGTGACATTTTATCACCGAAATAAGCACCTGAAATAATTGCACCCGCTGTAATTTCCGGCTCAAGGCCAAGGCCAGCTGCGATACCGATTAGACCAATACCAATGGTTCCCGCAACAGTCCAACTACTACCGATACTGATGGCGGCAACCGCAGATAATATACAGGCGGTGAAATAAAAGACATTCGGGTTAATGATTTGAAGACCATAATAAATCATAGCCGGCACAGTCCCCGATATAATCCAGGAACCAATAAGCATCCCCACCGAAAGCAAAATCAATATGGCACCGAACGTATTGCCGATCCCTTCTTTAATGGCTTTTTCAATTTCGCGCCATTCGAAACCATTCTTTTTACCGATGATCAATGTAATACATGATGCAAGAATAAGGGCGATCTGATTAGCCCCCGATGATGATCCGTCCCCATATAAATATACGGATATAGCAAGCATACACACCAAGGAAACAACCGGGATGAGAGCATCCACAAAACTTGGTTCGCGTGCAGTATTATTATCTGACATAAAAAATATTCCCTAAATATTTTGAAATTTTTCTGATTAAAGCAAAGAAATCCTAAAAATGCGAGCAATAAAAAAAGGCCCAATAATATTGGGCCTTTAGCGCATAGTTTAGTTATTCATCGAACTGTAAAACTCTTCATTATCCTTAGTATCTTTAAGTTTATTAAGAAGGAATTCAATCGCATCAACAGATCCCATTGGCATCAAGATACGGCGAAGAACATACATCTTCGCGAGCGTTCCAGCATCAAGAAGTAATTCTTCCTTACGTGTACCGGACTTGGTAATATCAATCGCTGGGAAGATACGTTTATCACTAACCTTACGGTCAAGAACAATCTCAGAGTTACCTGTACCTTTAAATTCCTCAAAGATAACCTCATCCATACGGCTTCCGGTGTCAATAAGCGCTGTTGCGATGATTGTTAAAGAGCCCCCCTCTTCAACATTACGCGCTGCACCAAAGAAACGTTTCGGACGTTGAAGCGCATTGGCATCAACACCACCGGTAAGCACTTTACCGGAGCTTGGAATAACCGTGTTATATGCACGTGCAAGTCGAGTAATACTATCTAGCAAAATTACGACATCATATTTATTTTCAACAAGTCGTTTTGCTTTTTCAATAACCATTTCAGCCACTTGAACGTGACGGCTCGCTGGTTCATCAAATGTTGAACTTACAACTTCCCCTTTAACAGAGCGGCGCATGTCGGTTACCTCTTCCGGGCGTTCATCAATAAGAAGAACGATCAAAAACACATCCGGATGATTTTCTTTAATGGCATGTGCAACATTCTGCATCAATACCGTTTTACCAGTTCTTGGCGGCGCCACAATCACACCACGCTGACCAAATCCAATTGGTGCCACAAGATCAATAACACGTGTTGATTTGTCTTTAATGGTTGGATCATCACGGTCCAGTTTAAATTTCCGGTCTGGATGAAGCGGCGTAAGACTATCAAAGTGAACTTTGTGTTTTCCAGCATCAGGGTCTTTATAATTTACCGCAGAAACTTTAAGAAGTGCGAAATAACGCTCGCCATCTTTCGGTGCACGGATCAAACCTTCTACCGTGTCACCTGTTCTTAGACCAAAACGTTTAATCTGGCTCGGGCTGACGTAAATATCATCAGGGCCCGGTAGATAATTTGATTCTGGTGATCTTAAAAACCCAAATCCATCCTGTAATACTTCTACAACACCGCCGCCGGAAATTTCCTCTCCCCGTGATGCATAAGCTTTAAGAATGGCAAACATCATATCCTGCTTGCGCATGTTGCTGGCATTTTCAACATCATTTTCTTCAGCAAGTGATAAAATGTCTGCGGGGGATTTCTTTTTAAGGTCCAATAGATTCATAGGAGATATCCAAAATGTTATGATTAGAAATGCGGTAGTGTGAGAATTTTCAAGAATTTTGATTAAAATAATAGGAAGATATAATCATTTGCGATTATTCGCTTATGATAAACTATTTTTGTATACAAGCAAAGATAAAAAATTAACCTCTTAAAATGGCTTTAAAATCACCATAAATACAATCAAAAACATCAGTAAAGTTGGCACTTCATTGACCATGCGGAAAAACTTTTCTGACTTCTCATTTTGATCACGGTAAAAGGCGCGGCGCCAATATGACAAGTATCCATGGAACCCTGACATCGCGAGCACAGCGGCAAATTTAACATAAAACCATCCGCCCGCGTTCCAGCTATCCTGTCCAAATGATAACGCAAGACCAAACACCCAAGTGGCAATCATTGCTGGATTTATAATAATCCTGAGCAGCTTTCTTTCCATTTCCTTGAACATTTCTGATGCATCGGACCCCACCTCTAAGCGTGTGTGATAAACAAAAAGGCGTGGCAAATAAAACATACCTGCCATCCAGCTGATAAATGAAATGATATGAAGCGCCAGAAGCCAGTAATAATAGTCCTGAAAAAATTCAATTAATGTTTCGATCATTAAATTCTGTGCTCCGTCACAAGGCTTGCAAGTCCGTCAATGAACTTATCACGGTCTTGAACTGTGTCAATACGGACATAATCTTTGATGCCTGCTTCATCCGCAAGCTCTTTATATTCAATATCAAGCTCAACAAGCGTTTCTGAATGTTCGGACACAAACGCAACAGGCACCATGATGATATTTTTACCGTCAACACCAGCGCGTTCAATTTCATCTTCTGTTGATGGACCGATCCATTCTAGCGGGCCAACGCGGCTTTGATAACAGACCACATGATCAAGATTTTGATCCTTTAAAACTTCCATCAATGCAGCACAGGTTTGTTCAACCTGTGTTTGATATGGATCGCCATTTTCAATGGTTTTCTTTGGCAAACCATGCGCAGATAATAAAAGCCTATATGCATTTTTATCATCAACATTTGCAAGTTTTTCCCGGATCATATCCGCCATTGTTTCTACGAAAAACTTATGATCAGGATATTCTTTAATCACACGATATGGGCTGATCAGCCCTTCTTTTTTGGCGCATTTATTCCATTCAATAATGCCGGTTCCAGTGGTCGTGATGCTATATTGTGGGTAAAGTGGCAAAAGAATAATTTCATCCGGGTTATATTCTTTAACCTGTTTCACCACATCTTTGGCAAAAGGTTTCCAATAACGCATAAAGATGAAACATTTATATTCATCTTCTTGCTCATTATTTAGAATATTTTCAAGCTTAACGCGTTGCTTTTCCGTTTCCTCAAGGATCGGTGATTTATTGCCGATTTCACGGTAAATGTTGCGCGCAATTGGTGCCCGTCTACTGGAAATGGTCTTTGCGATCATCCACCGAAGTGGATTTGGCACAGAAATAATCGCCGGATCATAAAATAAATTAAATAAAAACGGCTTCACGGCGTCCAGATTATCCGGACCACCCAAGTTAAACATAACAACAGCACATTTTTTGCTCATAGAATTTTATCTTCTATAATTTAAAATAATATCAGACACCATTTTTACATTTTCCGGCGGCGTTTGCGGGATAATGCCGTGTCCTAAATTAAATACGTGTGAGCCGTCTTTTAGATGATCTAAAATGTTATAAACTGCATTTTCTAGTGGTTTTCCTCCACTTACAAGCAATAATGGATCTAAATTCCCCTGAACAGTACACAGCGGCTGAACCACATCACGCACCCATGTGCATGATGTTGATGTATCAATACTGACAGCATTGACCTTGGTTTTCTTAATGAAATTCTTAATCTTGGCACCTGCCCCTTTTGGGAAGCCAATAATTGGAACATCAGGATGAACAGTGCGGATATTTTCAACAATTTTTTGAACCGGTTCCACACACCATTTGATAAATTCATCAGCAGGAAGCGTGCCGGACCAACTATCAAAAATTTGTAGCGCTTCTGCGCCGTTATTGACCTGCTCAATCAGATATTCTGATGTTGATGATACAAGTAGATCTATAAGCTTGGAGAATGTCTCACGGTCTTGATAGGCCATTAAACGGGTTTCTGCCTGATCTTTTGATCCTTTACCGTTGACCATATAGGTGGCAACCGTCCATGGCGCCCCTGCAAAACCAATTAACGCCACATGATCAGGTAATGCCTTTGAAAGGTTAGAAACCGTTTTATAAACAGGGCTTAGGTGGTCATGAAGCTTAGATGTTGATAATGCTTCAAGCTTTTCAAGATTATCTACAGGGGTGAGAACCGGACCTTCACCTTGTTTGAAAGCCAAATCCTGTCCCAGCGCGTGCGGGATGACCAGAATATCGGAAAATAATATGGCTGCATCCATATTAAATCTTCTAATGGGTTGAAGTGTGACTTCAGTTGCAAAATCAGAATTATAACAAAGATCAAGAAATGATCCTGCTTCTTTACGAAGTTTCATATATTCTGGTAAATATCTTCCGGCTTGTCTCATAAACCAAAAAGGAACACGATCAGTTTTTTCACCACGAAGAGTTTTAATGAATAGCTTATTATCAGTCATATTTTCATTCTTAAAAGTTATACACGAACAATACTACTTATATATTATTTATATATAAAAGGATGTAGTGGTTAATTGTTCCTGTGGATATTGTGGATTAAAAGTTATCAACAATATATTAAGGTAATTATCAACAGTATAAAATCACACTTTTAATATATGAAAATCCCTATAAAATAAACAAATATTGATGATTAATTTAAAAGTTATAAATGACCAGAATAACAATTATTCACAAAGGAAAAAAAACGTATCAAATATGAATTGCGGGTAGTAAAATTTATGAATGTGAAAAATTACACACTTATCCCCGTTATTCACGTTATTCATTTTTAAGCAAAGTACTCTTATGAAAAAAATCCATCTTCATCTTGTATCTGATTCCACCGGCGACACACTAGAACAGGTTGCTAAAGCAGCACTCGCGCAGTTTCCTGGTATTGAAACCGTAAAACATTATTGGCCAATGATCAGAACGGCCCGCCATATGGCAAGAATTATTGCTGAAATGGAAGAAAACCCAGGTGTTGTTATGTTTACACTGGTGGATCATGAAATTGAAAAAGTGTTGGTGGACAGCTGTAAAAAACATGGCTGGCGCTATATTTCCGTTCTTCACGGTATTATCCGTGAATTAGGCCGTCATGTGGGTGAAAAACCATCCGAACGTCCGGGGCTTCAGCATCAAATGGATGATGAATACTTTGACCGCATTGATGCTATTCAATATACGCTTGCCCATGATGATGGACAGATTGCCGATAATTTGATGGATGCAGATATTATTCTGGTTGGTGTTTCCAGAACTTCAAAAACACCGACCTGTATTTATCTTGCGAACCGTGGTTATCGGGCGGCAAATATTCCGATCGTGCCGGGATTGCCGTTACCACAAGACCTTGAGAGAGCAAAAGCAGAAGGAAAGTTTATTGTCGGTCTTGTGAATAGCGTAGATAGATTGGTTCAAATCCGTAGAAACAGGCTCCTCACATTAAAGGAAACTAAAACCACAGATTATGTTGATGAAGACCTGGTGAAGGAAGAAGTGAAAGAATCGCGCCGGTTATTTACTAAAATGGGATGGCCGGTGATTGATGTCACGCGCAGATCGATTGAGGAAACATCAGTAGCGATCATAAACCTTAAAAATAAATATGATGAAGAAATGGCAGCAAAAAAATAATGGGGCTTATTCTTGCATCAAAAAGCGCTTCGCGAAAAAAGATACTTGAAAATACGGGTCTTTCATTTGAAACAAAACCTGCGCCAATTGATGAACAATCAATTAAAGAAGAAATGTTAAGCACAGGCGATAATGTCCGAAACATCGCGGAAAGATTGGCATCTGAAAAAGCGTTATATGTTTTAAAAGATCATCCCGAAGATTTCATTTTAGGTGCAGATCAAATTCTTTCCTGTGATGGGCATTTATTCAGTAAAGCAAGAGATAAGAATGAGGCCAAAGAACATCTTGAATTTTTCCGTGGGAAAAAACATACCCTAACCACATCTATTGTACTTGCCAAAGCAGACAAAATTATCTGGGTTTATACCTGCGAACCGGAACTAACCATGCGAGATTTTAGCGAAGCATTTCTGAATGACTATATGGAAAAAGCAGGTGATGCTTTAATTCATTCGGTTGGCTGTTATTATATGGAAGATATTGGTATTCAGTTATTCTCTGAAATAAAAGGGGAATATTATGACATATTGGGATTGCCCTTATTGCCATTACTTAAGAAATTACGGGACTTAAAAATTATAAATGACTGAAAATAATAAATTAATTGCTGGTGTTGTTGGGGACCCGATATCACACAGTCTTTCGCCAAAATTGCATGGCTTTTGGCTTAATAAATACGGCATCAATGGTGAATATAAAGCCTTTCACGTGACCGCGGATGAACTGCCAAACTTTCTATTAAACTTATCTGAAAATGGTATAAGCGGGGTTAATCTAACCGTTCCCCATAAAGAACAAGCGTTAGGTCTTGTTGATATTGTGGATGAAAGTGCGAAAAAAATTGGTGCCGTAAATACGGTTTATTTTAAAGACGGTAAAATGATTGGTGCAAATACGGATGGTATTGGTTACCTAATGCATTTAAAACAATCATCAAATCAGTGGAAAGCAGGTAATGGCCCTGCGGTAATATTGGGGGCTGGTGGTGCGGCCCGTGCGGTTCTTGTTAGTCTGCTAGATGATGGTGTGCCGGAAATTCGTATTACCAACCGTACGAAATCCCGCGCCGAAGCACTGGCAGCTGAAATTGGTGATGACCGTATTAAAGTTATAGATTGGGAAGACCGCGATTTTGCGTTAAAGGGTGCTGCGCTTCTCACCAATGTCACGACACTGGGCATGACTGGTCAACGCCCGCTTGAAATTTCGCTTGAAAATTTACCGACATCAGCAACCGTTTACGATATTGTTTATGCCCCGCTTGAAACGGAACTGCTTAAAAGCGCGAAAGAACGTGGTAATGAAACGGTTGATGGTCTTGGCATGCTATTGCACCAAGCTGTACCCGGTTTTGAAGCATGGTTTGGCAAAAAGCCGATTGTGGATGAAGCGCTCAATAATCATTTACTGGAAGCTCTGAAAGGACAATAAGAAATGATCAAACTGGGCCTCACAGGGTCAATCGGCATGGGAAAATCCGAAACAGCCAGAATGTTTCGTGATTTGGGTGTCCCCGTTTTTGATAGTGATGCAATCGTGCATGAACTAATGGGTATTGATGGTGAGGCGGTTGATCTGGTTGAGGATGCTTTCCCAGGGGTTAAAAATAATAATCAAATTGACCGAAAAGAGTTAGGCAAGCGCGTTTTTGGCGACGATGGCGCTTTAATAAAACTTGAAAAAATCATTCATCCGATGGTTTCTAATAAAAGAGATGAATTTGTGGAAATGGCCAAAATAGATGGTCATGATGTGGTCGTGTTTGATATCCCGCTACTTTATGAAAAATCATATGAAACATTATGTGATTATGTGGTTGTGGTTTCTGCGCCAGCGAGTGTTCAAAGAGAACGTGTTCTTGCAAGGCCAGATATGACCGAAAAAAGGTTTGCAGAAATATTATCAAAACAGGTTCCTGATAATGAAAAACGCGAAAAGGCAGATTTTATTGTTCAAAGTGATCAGGGTTTTGACTATGCTGAAAGACAAGTAAAAGAAATTCTTGAAAAAGTGAGCCTTTCCAATGCGTGAAGTTGTATTTGATACAGAAACAACAGGTTTTGACCCTTTTAATGGTGACCGGGTCGTTGAGATTGGCTGTGTGGTTGTTGATGATTATCTGCCAACGGGCGAAGTGTATCATGTTTATATCAATCCGGAACGCGATATGCCGACGGCCGCCGTGAATGTTCATGGTCTTACTGAAGAGTTTCTTGCTGATAAACCGACATTCAGTGAAATTGTCGCTGATTTCAGGGATTTTTGCGGTGACATGAACCTCGTGGCTCATAATGCTGAATTTGATATGAAGTTCATCAATTGGGAAATGGAAAACCTTGGGTTTAAACCCTATCCGGCGACAAGGGCTGTTGACACATTGGCAATCGCGCGGCGTAAATTTCCGGGTGCGAATAATACTCTTGATGCGCTTTGTAAGCGTTTTTCTATTGATAATTCAAACCGTGTGAAACATGGCGCGCTTCTTGACGCTGAACTGCTTGCGGATGTGTATCTGGAACTTATGGGGGGACGTCAAACGGGCTTGGGCCTTATGGCTGAAGAAAAAAAGAAAGCAGCTGCAACAGAAACGGTGGATGTGGTTCGAAACTTTAGAGAGCCACGTGCCCACGCGGCAAGCGAGGAAGAGCTTGCTCGTCATAAAGAATTTATTTCAAAAATTGAAAATAATCTCTGGTAAAAATCAGCCATTAAAAAAGGCCCCTTGAGTAAAAGGAGCCCTTTAAAATTTCAGGTGCTGTAAATATATTAATTTACAACGATATCATCTTCTGCAGGTGCTTCACCTTGCTGCGCAGCCGCTTGTTGCATTTGTTGCTGATAAAGGCCCGCAAAATCAATTGGCTCAAGCATTAATGGTGGGAAACCGCCATCACGTGTAACATCAGAAAGAATGCGACGTGCAAATGGGAAAATCTGACGTGGTGCTTCGATCATCAGGAACGGCTGAAGCTGATCTTCAGGTAATCCTTTAATGCCGAAAAGACCGGAATAAAGAAGCTCAGCAACAAATGCTGTTTCGTCGTTTGAAACGGCAGTTGCTGTAATCTTTAGGTCCACTTCATAAACATCTTCACCGATTTGAGCGGCGTTTAGATTTACGTTGATGTTCATTGATGGCTTTTCCGTTGCAAGCTTTTGAATTGTTTGCGCCGGTGTTGGGTTTTCAAATGAAAGGTCTTTGATATATTGACCAAGAATGCTGATTTGCACTTCACCTTCTTCTAGTGGTGCTTCATTTTGTTCTGTAGTATCTGACATGTTGTCTGTTCCTAAATAAAATTTCTAAAATCTTTCGTCTGCTAACATGCTTTTATATTTTATACAAGCATTAGCCGCCGAAAACTGCGGTTAAATTAATATTTTTGAAAAAGTATGATTAAATATCATCATCTTTTCTTTTGTCTTCGCTTATTGTTTCTTGTGTTTCTGTTTCTTCTTTTGGGGCTTCTTCAAATTCACCATCAATGATAATGCCGCCGGAAAATGAAGACCGCGGCTTATTTTGATAGTTTCTTTTGCCGGCTTGCACCATCATATCCCCCAAAAAGGCTCTTATGGGTGCGATGGCAAAAAGTATGGCGATAGAATCCGTAATGAAACCAGGAAGTAGAAAAAAGAAACCGGCAACAGCCAGGAAAAACCCGTGAATTAATTCTTTAACTGGGCTTTCACCTTGGTCAACGGTTTGCTTCATATTCAGAAGAACTTTAATGCCTTCTTGTCTGATGATGTAAATTCCAAGAACGGCTGTCAAAATCGTAAGAAGCAGTGCCGAAAAAGTACCGATTCCATCGGCAACTTCAGCAAAAACGATAAACTCCATATAGATTACCGTAACAAAGGTAATTAAAAATATTAATGGCATAAATAATCCATAATGTTGAAATAGTGTTTCATTATATATACATGATGGTTTATCTAATATAGTATTAAAAATTGAAACGCCAAGGGATGGACGCAAATTTATGCGGTCCTACATATTTTCAGGATAGAGAATGAACAACGATTCAGAAAGTTTATCACTTATTATACTTGCCTTTGTGGCCGGCTTTATCATCTTGCAATTACGCCGAACATTAGGGCGACGTGATGGTTATGACGGCAAGGATGAAAAAAAACAGAATAATCCTTTTAAGGATAACCGTCCGGATAGATCAAGAAATGATGAAAATGTTATTCCGATTAGGTCTGGCTTAAATGATGAAAATGAAAAACCAGCCCCTGAGCCAGCATTTGATGTTGGCGTAAAGAAAACATCACCGTTTTATGGGACACTGGAAAAAATCTGTAAATTTGATCGCAGTTTTACTTTGCCGCTTTTCATTGATGGCGCTGAATATGCTTACGGTATGATTTTAAACGCCTTTTGGACTGGGGATAGTAAAACATTAAAAACATTCTTAAACCGTGATGTATTTGGCCAGTTTGAAGATGCCATAAAATCCATGAAGGATGACGGAAAGACATTTGAAAACAAATTAGAAGACGTTGAAAAAATCGAACTTATTGATGCCAGCATTCAAGGTTCAATGGCGGAACTTACGGTTAAATACAGCAGCCACATGACCATCGTTATTAAAGATGAAGACGGTAATGTTGTAGAAGGTGACCCAGAAAAAGTTGTGCCTATTGTTGATGTTTGGACATTCTGCCGTGATGTAAAACGCAATGACCCGAACTGGACATTAGTTTCAACCAGCGAAGCATAAGGATCAAATAAATTATGAAGCAGTTCTCAGCACTGGCCGTATTGCTCGGACTTTTTGTTGTTTCGCTTTATATCCTATTTGTGCCTGTTCCTTTGCCGCCCCCTGAACAGGAATATCGTGAAATTCCACTTGCCCAATTAAATGGTTGGAATGATGATGAACATGATAAAGCATTCCAATCCTTTCAAATATCCTGCACACGTCTTTTAAGATATCCTGACACCCGAGAATATAACGGGTTTGGTTTGGCCGCAGACTGGAAACCGGCATGTGAGGCGGCAAGCCTGCTTGAAAATGCGAATGCGATTGATGCGCGGGCCTTTTTTGAAAGTCATTTCACCGCTCTTTCATTTATGAAAGAGGAAGAAGGACTTTTCACTGGATATTATGCCCCGCTCTATAAGGGGTCAAAAACCAGATCAGAACAATATAGTGCGCCGCTTTATGCTATTCCAAATGATCTACAGGCCTTAAACCTTGGTGATTTTGATCAGCGTTTAAAGGGGCGTTCGATTATCGGCGAAGTGGAAAATGGCAAATTTGTTCCCTATAAAGACCGCAAAGAAATAGCCCAGGGCGCATTGAATGATCAGAATCTTGAGCTCGTTTGGCTTGAAAAAGAAGAGGATAGTTTCTTTTTACAAATTCAGGGTTCAGGTTTTATCGAATTAGAATCAGGTGAGATTATGCATATGGGATATGCGCAACGTAATGGTCGACCATACCGCGCCATTGGTCAGTTTTTAATCGAAAGCGGTGATGTTGCGCGTGAAGATATGTCGCTACAGGCAATCCTCGACTGGATGATGAAGAACCCGGAAAAATCAGATGAGCTGATGTGGAAAAACCCGTCTTATGTGTTTTTTCAGGAAAGAAAGACCGATAAACCGGTTGGCAGCCTTGGTGTTGGGTTAACCCCCGGCAGGTCACTTGCCGTTGATAGAAGCCACATTCCCCTTGGTATGCCGCTTTGGTTAGAGACTTATCAAGAAACGGCAACAGATAATGAAACAATGGAACAGGTTCCCCATTTAAAAAGACTTGTAATTGCGCAGGATACGGGCGGTGCCATTAAAGGAAAAGTTCGCGGCGATGTTTATTGGGGCATTGGTGATGAGGCTGAATTAAAAGCGGGGCCAATGAAAGACCGTGGAATGTATTATCTGCTCGTGCCTAAAAAAGTGGCGGCTGATATTCTTTCCGGGACGAATGGATAATGGCGCGCCGTGACCTCACGGACGAGGAAAAACATCTTTGGAAAGTTTATACGAAAGATGTGAAACGGCTTTCTGATCGTGTGAAAATTCCTACGCCTACTGATCAGGGAAAACGATTTGAAATTAAAATCCCGAAAAAGAAAGTAAAGCTGGATCAAAAGGTATCAACGCTTTCAAATCATGAGAGTTTGCATGAAAAAGATAGCAACTGGTCCAAGAAACTTAAAAACAAACGCGCAAAACCAGAGGGCAAAATCGATCTTCATGGTATGACCTGTGCTCAGGCCCATGAAAAATTATATCACTTTCTTGAGCGTTCCCAACGTAACGGCAAAAGAGTGGTTCTTGTGGTGACTGGAAAAGGAGGGGTAAAAAAAGATTATGATGCTTACCGGTTTAGTGATTTTGAAAATAGCCACGGTGTTTTAAAACGGGAAGTACCCATGTGGTTATCGGGTGGTTCCATGCGCCATATGGTGGTTTCTTTTCAGGATGCGCTTGCCTCAGACGGTGGAACAGGTGCACTTTATGTTGTGTTAAAGAGGATATCATGACCCCATTTGGTGAACGAGTGAGAGAGCTTAGAAAAGAGCGCGGTATCAGCCAGAAACAAATGGCCAAGAAGCTCGCCATCAGTCCGGCGTACCTTTCTGCGCTTGAACATGGGCATCGCGGCAGACCGTCTTGGCCGCTTATTCAACAGATCATCAGCTTTTTTAACATCATTTGGGATGAGGCAGAAGAACTGGAAAATTTGGCTAGAATCTCTCATCCAAAAGTGTCAGTGGATACATCGGGGTTAAGCGTAGAGGCAACAGAACTTGTAAATCTATTAAGCCGAAATATTCGTGATCTTGATCAGGAAAAAATTGAAGAAATGCTTGAAATAGTTAAGTCGAAAGAGTGATTATTCGGCGAGCGGCGGATGAATTTTTACCAAGGTAATCTGATTTCTTTTTCGTTTTAATATTTCAAAATTAAAATCGCCGATTTTATATTCCTGGCCTGGAAGAGGAATGATTTCAGCTTCATCAATAATATATCCGGCGATTGTTGTGGCTTCTTCATCACTAAGGCTCCAGTTAAACTGCCTGTTTAAATCGCGAATAGGGGTAAGCCCTTCTGCAACAATAGCGCCAGATTTTAAAACGGTCACGTCACTGTTTAATGTGTCATGTTCATCGGCAATATCGCCAACGATTTCTTCCAGAATATCTTCCAGTGATATAACCCCCATTAGCGCCCCATATTCATCAACCACGATGGCAAAATGGGCATTTTGTGCGAGAAACATTTTTAACTGGTCACGAAGTGTGGTTGTTTCCGGAACAAACCAAGGTTCCGAAATAATATCGTTCAGTGAATCATTGCATAATTCACCTTTATTTCTGCGGGTTGTCCTAAGCACATCTTTCGCATGGACAATCCCGATAATGTTATCCGGATCATCGCGCCAAACAGGAAGTCTTGTATAAGGGCTGCTGACGATTTGTAAGAAAATATCGTCAATATCATCATCTGCATTGATGGTTTCCACATTCTTGCGGTGGACCATTACATCTTCAACTGAAATTTCCTCGAGATCCAATATACCCGCAAGCATATCTTTATGCTCTTTTACAATGCCGCCTTCATGTGCCTGAAGATCAATGGCGCCGCGAATTTCATCATGTGGTGTTAGTACTTTTTGGTTGTCTCTTGTGTTAATACCAAAAAGCCTAAGGGTTGCGCGGGCTATTAATTGAATAAGCCTGACGATAGGGGATAGAACAATTACAAAAACATTGATAATTGGGGCGACTTTAATGGCCACTTTTTCCGGGTTGGAAATAGCATATGTTTTTGGCATGACTTCCGCGAAAATAAGCACAACCGCTGTCATGGCAAAGGTGGCATAAACCACGCCCAATTCACCAAATAGTTCGATGAAAATATATGTGGCAAGCGCAGACGCCAGAATATTAACCAGATTATTCCCAAGAAGAATAGCGCCGATCAGGCTTTCTGGATCAGAAATTAGCTTTTCAACCAGCCCTGCCCGCTCATCGCCCTCTTTTGACATTTTGTGCATATTGGATGCGGATGTAGCAGTAAGCGAAGTTTCAGAACCAGAAAAGAAACCGGAAAAAACGATTAGAAAGACAATAGCAATGACGGCGGAAATTAATTCCGTTTCCATGGGGTTATCCTTTAAGCGCGTCTTTCAGGATATCACGCACATCATCCATATCAACATTGTTTGAAAGGAATGATTTGCCAATACCGTTTGCGATTACAAATGTCAGTTTGCCGTCTGACATTTTTTTATCGCCTTTCATATGATGAAGCAATTTTGAAACGTCAAAATCAAATGTTGATGCCTTTTGGGCGCCGATCTCGTCAAAATGATTTCTTACTCTATCGGCATCATTACCACTGCAAAGCCCCATTTTCACGGATAAATCAAATGCCATGATCATGCCCATGGCCACCGCTTCACCGTGGAATAATGCATCATTGTAACCGTTTTCTGCCTCTAACGCGTGGCCGAAAGTATGCCCTAGATTTAATAGTGCTCTGGCGCCTTTTTCTTTTTCATCTTCGGCAACAACGTTCGCTTTTGCTTCGCAGCTTTTCAAAATGGCTTCTGTGCGTAATTCACTTGAACCTTCAACAAGTTCTTTACCATTTTTTTCAAGCCAGCTGAAAAAATCAGCATCATTAATCAGGCCGTATTTCACAACTTCGGCGTATCCGGCGATAACATGGCGGTGTTCCAATGTTTTCAGTGTTGTAACATCAATCAGAACCAGTTTCGGTTGATGAAAAGCGCCCACAAGATTTTTACCAGCCTTGGTGTTAATGCCTGTTTTGCCGCCAACGGAACTATCCACCTGCGCAAGTAAAGTGGTCGGGATTTGAATGAAATCAATGCCGCGTTGATAAACGCTTGCAGCAAAGCCAACAAGGTCGCCAATAACCCCGCCACCAAAGGCAATGATGGTGTCTTTTCGCTCAAGTCTTAAAGACAGTAATTGATCCAACAGGGTTTCCAGCATACTGAATGATTTTGTGGTTTCGCCAGCAGGTAAAATAATCGTTTCATAATCGATGCCATTATCATCAAAACTTTTTTCAAGTCTTGAAAGTTGATATCTGGCGACATTCTCATCAGTAATAATAACCGTTTTATTGCGGTTTAAGTGTGGGCGAACGTGATCCGCGGCAGAATCTAATAGATTTTCACCGATTAAAATATCGTAACTGCGATTTCCCAGATCAACTGTTGTTGTTTTCATTTTTTTGTTCGCCTGATTTTTCTGCTTCTTTCGCCATGCGCGCTTTTTTGCGGGCCATGCGGCGTTGATATTT
Source organism: Pseudemcibacter aquimaris (assembly GCF_028869115.1). Classification (NCBI taxonomy): domain Bacteria; kingdom Pseudomonadati; phylum Pseudomonadota; class Alphaproteobacteria; order Emcibacterales; family Emcibacteraceae; genus Pseudemcibacter; species Pseudemcibacter aquimaris. The sequence continues at coordinate 3,278,722 of NZ_CP079800.1, read as the reverse complement.
CTTTTTCTCAATGGCCAGATATTTATTCAGTTTCCAAATGATATCATTAACCACTTTATCGTGGGGGCCTTGCCCGCTTTCAACGACAATATGTGCTTCTTCATATACCGGATAGCGTTCATTTGCCAGATTGGTGAGAATTTTTCTGGGGTTTCCTTTTCGAAGTAGCGGTCTTGTATCCCGTTTCGAAGTGCGTTCAACCAGTAAATCCACATCTACTTTTAACCAGATGACGATGGTTTGGCGTTTAAGCCTGCCTCTGGTTTTTTTGTCCATAAATGCACCGCCGCCTGTACCCAAGACAATTTTCTTATCTTGATTGACAAGGCGGTTGATAACCCGTCTTTCGCCTTTTCTGAAATCTTCCTCGCCAAATTTTTCAAAAATTTCACTGACGGTGTGACCGGCGGCTTTTTCAATTTCCTGATCACTATCCATAAATTTCAAATGAAGACGTCTTGCAAGGCGCACACCAACGGTTGTTTTGCCACTGCCCATAAGCCCGACGAGTGCAATACTTTTTCTCAGCGGGTATCTCAGTCGCGGCGCAAGGTTTTTTCTTCTTTTTCTATTAAAACTATTCATTATGTTTTCTGTTTACATGCGTTTAACGGGATTAGCCATTAAATAAACATATTTTTCCTTAAGTTTTAAAGTGCACTTTACCAATGACCGCGACACGGTTAGTATGGTGTCTTATTTATATTCATTCTTTTAATATATTACTGAGGTCAATATACCAATGGCAAAATTGTGGCTAGTTCTGATTATTTTAATAGTAGTTGGCATTGTCGGCGCAGGCATTTACCTGATGACAGCCGATATCCCGGCACCAAGCGAGCGTGTCGAAAAAACACTTCCGGATGATATGTTCCCGAATTAAGGAAATCCTTTGCCGATGTTCAATCAAAACGCCCTAAAATCATCCTTATTGATAACCGCTATAGCAACGTCATTTATGTCCCCTGTGTTTGCACAGGAAACAGGCGTTGATGTTAGGTCTGCTATTCAGGAAAGAAGCGAGGCGGAAACGGATCCCCGTTCCATATTGTTTCCTTCTGGACTGCCGGGGCCCTATTTTCCCGATGATGTTGAAATTTCAAGATCCGCAGAAGAACGCCTTAACAATGTTCAATCCGTATCCACGCAAGAAATAGACGGAAATATTGATGTTCTTCCTGAAGTGGAAATTCCCGATGAACAGGATGATGACCCGGCGGCATTTGGCATTTTATCAAATGGATATTCAGGACTAGATAAGAATATCTGGCAACCGTCATCGATTGAAAAAATTGATGTACTGTTGAAATCATTAACATTGCCGTCGCATTCACCAGTGATGGATGAAATTGCAAGAAAGCTATTACTTTCTGTAACAACCGCACCGACAGGGGTACCGCTTGTTGATGAAACAGAAAATATGATGGCTGTAAATGATTTCATGACTGAACCACAGCCTTTTGATGAGGCATTATTAAAAGATTTTATTAATTTACGCCTGAATAAATTAATTGAACGCGGCAACCTCGAAGATCTGGTGATGTTTGTACAGGCCTTACCGGAAGAAACCCTGAAAAACAGCATTCAAAATACGGAGATTTTGCTTCTTGGTGGTGATTATCTGGGTGCGTGTCAGATGGCAGCAGATTTTCAGGAAACTAGAAGACGGTCCGGTAATTCACTTGCTGTTTCAACCTTTTCATCCATGCAATCCGGACAGGGCATGAGCCAGGATGATGTATTCTGGTCAAAAATGACTGTTTTCTGCCGCATTATGGAAGAAGATCAAATGGGCGCGCAAATCGCGCTTGATATGCTGGCTGAACAGGATAACGCTGATTTTATTTTTATTGATCTGGCCAATAAACTGATGGAAGAGCCGGACATGCGCCTTCCGTTTTTAAGTACAGGGATTACATCGCTTGATCCGCTAAATTATACAATGCTGTCCATGTTGGATCAGACAATCGACGCGCAGCTAATTGAAAATAGTTCTGCCTTGATCATCAGCGCCATGGTGATTAATCCTAATGTAAATCAGGAAAATAGATTTCAAGCTGCAATTAAAAGCAATCTTTCCGGCGGTCTTTCACTTGAAACTTTAAAAAGCATATATGACGGTCAGGAATTTTCCGAGATTGAATATCAGAATGCCGTCAGAATGGCAGAATTTGATGATCGTCCGCTTGCGGATGTGCTGCTTTATCAGGCGGCGGAACGTCAAATGAATGATTTTGAGCGGGTCGCCATACTGGATGTTATCTGGAATAAGGCGGCTTTGAATAATGATATGAGCCGCAAAGCGGCCCTTAACGCGGAAGCACTAAAATCAATTGTACCAAGTTCTAGGCTGACGGGTTATGCCCATCAAATTACGCGTGGCTTGCTTTTGGCTGGCGAAGCTGACCGTGCTTACGAATGGTACGAATTTGTGCGCCGCCTTGCCGTTAGAGGTGATGCAGAAGCAACGACGGCCTTAATCAACATTTGGCCTTTGGCTGTGCTTTCCGGTGATATCAACGAGGTTCCATGGTCAGCCGATATTCTTGATTTATGGTGGAACGGTCAAATGGTTCTGTCCCCTGAAAACCGCGAAGGGCGCGCGACGCTTTTTTATTCGGTGGCGGAAGCACTTGGCCACAGTGTGGGTGATGCTAAATGGCAAGAACTGATTAGCAATAATTCACTTGAAGGAACGCGTCCGATATCACTTGGTGTTTGGCGGGAAATGGTACGTGCCGTTGGTGAGAATAAACCCGCAGAAGCCATCATTCTTAGTTTAATTGCCATGGGTGAAGACGGACCGGGAAAACTTGATGCAGCGGGTGTTAGCACAGTTATTAGACTGCTTAGAAGTTTTGGTCTTGAACAAGAAGCACGAGCAGTTGCGCTGGAAGCTTTGGTCGCCAACGATTTTTAATCATCCGTTTTAGGATTGCATATGAACGATCAAAATCTGATAGATGTATTTCTGGAAATGATTTTGACCGAACGGGCGGCATCCATAAACACCCTTGAAAGTTACCGCCGCGACCTTGAACTTTTTGTGGAAATGACGGGCTGTTCATTAAAGGGTGCTTCATCTGACGACCTTAAAAAATATCTGTCGTTACTTGAAAAACAGGATTTTGCAGCCAGTACGGCCGCCAGAAAATTAAGTTGTCTAAGACAGTTTTATAAATTCCTATATGCAGAAGGGTTAAGGGGCGATAATCCTGCGCTTGATCTGGATAGTCCCAAGACAGGAAGGTCGCTTCCCAAGCTCTTAAGCGAAGATGAAGTTTCAACATTATTAGATGAAGCAAGCAATAAAGCAGAAAAATCCGGCCATGTGAATGATTTAAGGCTGCTTGCGTTATTAGAGCTTTTATACGCAACAGGACTTCGGGTTTCCGAACTTGTCAATTTACCATTAAATGCATTTAGAAGCGGTGAGCCCTATATTTATGTGATTGGTAAAGGGGAAAAAGAAAGGCTCGTTCCCCTAAGCGAGAGGGCCTTAAATGCTGTTCAGAACTACATGACCGCCTTAAAAACGGCAAAAGATTCGAGCGGTAAATTAAAATTTGCGGATAATAAAAAATGGCTTTTCCCGTCGCGCGGCAAAAGCGGGCATTTGACCAGACAATATTTCGCCAAGGAATTAAAAGCGCTTGGTGTTGAGGCCGGCATTATGCCCAACAGATTATCCCCGCATGTAGTGCGTCATGCATTTGCGACTCACTTATTATCTAATGGCGCGGATTTGCGTGCCGTACAAAAAATGCTTGGACACGCAGATATCAGCACCACACAAATATATACGCATGTGCTTGAAGAGCGGTTGAAATCACTCGTGCAGAGCAAACATCCACTTGCGGGCAAATAAAGGATGGGGATTTAGGGTCATTTTTTTATCGCCTTTTATCTGACATAAGGGTATAAGGAATTTTTTGCGAAAATAAGAGTAAAGTCATATTAAATGCAAACATATTTGGATTTTGAAAAATCAATCGCCGAGCTTGAAAGCCGTATTCGTGATATGAAGAGCCTTGAAAGCGGTGATGAGATTAACATCGCAGAAGAAGTAACGCGACTTGAAAAGAAGCTGGATAAACTTCTTCGTGATACATATGCGAAACTTTCTTCATGGGATAAAATTAAAGTGGCTCGCCATCCGGACAGACCACATTTATCGGATTACATTGAAAACCTGTTTACTGATTTTATGCCGTTATCTGGCGACCGTGGCTTTGCCGACGATCATGCGATCATTGGTGGTATTGGTCGTTTTAACGGTCAGACGGTAATGGTGGTTGGTCATGAAAAAGGCAACGACACTGAAAGCCGCATCAAGCATAATTTCGGCATGGCAAGACCGGAAGGTTTCCGTAAAGCCATTCGTCTGTTTGAACTGGCGGATCAATTCAATATTCCGATTGTGACTTTTGTTGATACGGCTGGTGCATATCCGGGCGTTGGTGCCGAAGAACGCGGTCAAGCAGAAGCCATTGCCCGTTCAACTGAAGCCTGCCTTGCCGTTAAAGTGCCGTTTATTAGCGTGATTATTGGTGAAGGTGGTTCTGGTGGTGCGGTGGCACTTGCGGTTGGTAATAAGGTTCTGATGATGGAACATGCGGTTTACAGCGTTATTTCACCAGAAGGATGCGCATCCATCCTATGGCGCACCAATGAAAAAGCAGAAGACGCGGCAAATGCGCTTAAGATTACGGCACATGACCTTCATAAACTTGAAGTGGTTGATGAAGTTATTCCAGAGCCAATTGGCGGCGCGCACCGCGATCATGATAAGACGATGAAATCTGTTGGGAAAGCGATTGATAATGCCTTAATGGAATTTTCAGCCATCAGTGCAGATAAGATTAAAGAACTGCGTAGTGAAAAGTTCCTTAACATGGGGAATGTTGGGCTTTAAATCTTACACATACAGTTAAAGAAAAAGCGCTGAAATTCATCAGCGCTTTTTTTGTGACTTATTTTAGAATGCTTTTTTTAGAAAGCACCGTGGCAGTGCTTATATTTCTTGCCGCTTCCGCATGGACATGGGTCATTACGGCCTACTTTTGGCATAACCGCACCATGACAGTGTTTATACTTTTTACCGCTTCCACATGGGCAAGGTGAATTGCGTGGTGTTTTTGTCCATGCACCAGGGTTGCCGCCACCGGCGGGTGCTTGTGATGCACTGCTTCCTGGGTGGCTTTCGCTCATATTGTCCATGTCAGGTTCGGCGAGATCAGGAACCGGTTCTTCACGGCGCAGTTCAACGTGAGCCAGTAACATCGCAACATTATCACGGGTCCCGGTCAACATGTCTTCAAACATAGAAAAGGCTTCCGTTTTATATTCATCAAGCGGGTTACGCTGACCATAAGCACGAAGCTGTACGACCTGACGCAAATGATCAAGTTGGGAAAGGTGCTCTTTCCAATGGCTATCGATGGATTGCAGTAGAATGGTGCGCTCTAATTGACGCATAATTTCAGGGCCGATTTCTGCTGTGCGCTTGGCCATGAATTTATCTGCTTCTTCAACCATACGGTCTGCGAAGGCTTCGTCATCAATGCCTTCTTCCTCGGCCCACTCTTCCATACCGAAATCTGTGGTAAAGACACGTTTTGATTCGATTGAAAGACCCTTGATATCCCAATCTTCCGGATAACTTTTTGCTGGAATGTGATTGCCGATAAGATCATCCACCAAATGTTCACGCATATCTGCAATGGTTTCGTCCAGATTATCTTCTGTCATAACTTCGCGGCGCTGATCATAAATAGCGCGGCGTTGATCATTCATCACATTATCAAATTTCAGAAGGTTTTTACGAATATCATAGTTTCGTGTTTCAACCTTTTCCTGTGATTTTTCAACGGCACGGTTAAGCCACGGGTGAACAAGGGATTCGCCTTCTTCAAAACCAAGTTTTTGCATCCAGCTGTCCATACGTTCGCCGCCGAAAATGCGCATCAGGTCATCTTCCATACTTAAATAGAACTTCGAATAACCCGGGTCACCCTGACGGCCGGAACGACCGCGTAGCTGATTATCAATGCGGCGGCTTTCGTGACGTTCAGTACCCAGAACAAAAAGACCGCCTGCTTCTTTAACGCGTGTTTTTTCTTCCGCGATTTCTGCTTCGATCTTTTCGATCAGTTTTGCGCGTTTCGCTTCGTCTTGTTCAGTGACCTCTCGCTCGACGCGCATTTCAAGGTTACCGCCAAGCTGAATATCCGTACCACGGCCCGCCATGTTGGTGGCGATGGTTACGGCGCCTTCACGGCCAGCCTGACTAACGATAAAGGCTTCTTCTTCGTGGTATTTCGCATTAAGAACATTGTGTTTGATTTTGCGTTTTTTCAGCATATCAGAAAGATATTCTGATTTTTCAATGCTGACGGTACCAACAAGAATTGGTTGTTTGGATTTATGGCATTCTTCGATGCAATCAACGATGGCGTTATATTTTTCCGCTGCTGTGCGGTAAATTTCATCGTGGTCATCAATACGGTTAATACCGATATGTGTTGGAATTTCAATTACACCCAGACCGTAAATATCACCGAATTCCGCGGCTTCTGTTGCGGCTGTACCGGTCATACCGGACAGTTTTTCATAAAGACGGAAATAATTCTGGAATGTTACGGACGCAAGCGTTTGGTTTTCTGTGCGGATTTCAACGCCTTCTTTGGCTTCAATTGCTTGGTGCAGGCCTTCTGAAAGGCGTCGTCCATCCATCATACGGCCAGTAAATTCATCGATCAGAACGATATCGCCATCTTTTACGATGTAATCTTTTTCGGCCTGGAATAATTTATGCGCTTTTAGCGCCTGATTAACATGATGAACCACAGCAACGTTGCCATAATCATATAGATTATCTGTTTTGATGATGCCCGCTTTTTTCAGAACATCCTCAAGATGTTCCATGCCCTCTTCCGTCAGGGAAATATTACGGCTTTTTTCATCAAGTTCGTAATCATCATCATTTAATTCAGGGATGATCTTATCGATGGAAACATAAAGTTCCGATTTATCCTCTGTTGGTCCGGAAATAATCAGTGGTGTTCTGGCTTCGTCGATCAGGATACTGTCAACCTCGTCAACGATGGCAAAATGCGGCGCGCGCTGCGCCATGGCACTGGCATGGAATTTCATATTATCGCGCAGATAATCAAATCCCAGTTCATTGTTGGTTGCATAGGTGACATCACAGTCATAAGCGGCTTTTCTGTCATGATCAGGAATATTTGGAACGATACAGCCCACAGTCATACCAAGGAAACGATAGACCTGCCCCATCCATTCTGCGTCGCGGCTGGCAAGGTAATCATTCACCGTCACAATATGGACGCCCTTACCCGGTAACGCGTTCAGATATCCGGCGAGTGTGGAAACAAGTGTTTTACCCTCACCTGTTTTCATTTCTGAAATCTGACCTTCATGAAGAACAATACCACCGATCAACTGTACGTCATAATGACGTTGACCTAATGTGCGCACGGCTGCTTCACGGACAACCGCGAATGCCTCAACAAGCAAGCTATCAAGTTTTTCGCCCTTTTCAAGGCGCGCGCGAAACTCTGCGGTCTTGCCTTTTAATTCGTCATCAGAAAGTGCCTGAATTTCAGGTTCCATCGCATTAATGGCATTAATTCTAGGCTCTAGCCCCTTAAGATAACGGTCGTTTGCTGTACCAAATAACTTTTTGGCAATCTTGGAAAGTCCCAGCATTATTTTTTCCTATATGGCGCTCATGTAACGCAGGCGCCTATTTATTGATCAATTGATATGTGTAGACACATAAGATTGTCCGCCCCATCTGTCAATGTTTGATGGCTATATAATTGATATTTTTAAGAGAAAATATGGACATTGCAACTTTTCAGGGCCTATATAGAGGGATATTGATAATTTGAATGATAATAACGGTATAATTTATGACAAAAAAGTCACCCTTAGCACCAAAAGAGAATCCCTCTCTCCCTGCCCTTGATGGCGTGCTTTTAAGCACGGCTGCAACAGAAATGAAATATAAGGGCCGTGATGATTTGTTGCTGGTTTCCATGCCGAATGGCGCGGCGGTTGCGGGGGTTTTTACAACATCAAAATGTTATTCGGCCCCGGTTGGATGGTGCCGTGATATTTTGAAATCAGGAAAGCAAGCAAAAGCCGTGCTTGTGAATGCGGGGAATTCCAACGCGTTTACAGGTAAAAGTGGGGATGCCGCCATGAAGTCAAATGTTGAAAAGGCGGCTAAAACATTGGGGTGTGACCCTGAAGAGGTCTATGTCGCGTCAACAGGTGTGATCGGTGAAGTGCTGGACGCGAAACTGATCAATGATCATATTGATGGTGCGGTTAATAAGCTTGGCCCTGATCATTGGCAGCAAGCAGCAGGGGCCATTTTAACCACGGATACTTTTGAAAAAGTTGCCACAAGAACGGCGATGATTGATGGAAAGCAGGTTACGATCAATGGTATTGCCAAAGGATCGGGCATGATTGCACCGGATATGGCAACTATGCTTGGATTCGCTTTTACCGATGCGGCTATTGATCAGGATGTATTGCAAGCCCTGCTCACGGATACCAGTAATACAAGCTTTAACAGTATTACGGTTGATAGTGATACTTCCACATCGGATACAGTACTGTTATTTGCCACAGGTAAAGAAAACAGCATTTCTGATATTAATGACCCACGTTTAGACGACTTTAAAGAAAAGTTGTCTGATTTGATGTTGGACCTTTCCCATCAAATCGTCCGTGACGGTGAAGGAGCCAGTAAATTCGTCAGTATTTCTGTATCTGGTGCGGAACATGATGGGGCTGCAAAAAATATTGCCATGTCGATTGCCAATTCGCCGCTGGTGAAAACGGCCATTGCTGGCGAGGATGCGAACTGGGGCCGTATTGTTATGGCAGTCGGTAAGGCGGGTGAAATGGCGGACCGTGACAAGTTGGATATTCATATTGGCGGACAAAAAGTCACTGAAAATGGTATGGCCGTACCCGGATATGATGAAGATAAATGTACCGAGCACCTTAAGGGCGAAGAGATCGATATAAACGTGGATGTGGGGATTGCAGACGGCAAAGCGACCGTCTGGACATGTGATTTGACCCATGAATATATTACCATCAATGCGGATTATAGAAGCTAATGCTGGACCCAGAGTTTCAAATAGAAACGGACCGATTGATTTTGCGGCGATTTTGCAATGATGATCTTGATCAATTGGTTTCGATCATGGGCAATTGGGACGTTACACAGTGGCTTTCAAAGAATGTTCCCTTTCCTTATACCCGAAAAGACGGTGAAGAATTTATCGAAATCGAACGCGCTGATTTTATGAAAGCAGATAAGATTAATTTTTCGGTTATTGAAAAAGCATCTATGAAATGTATCGGCAGTTTCAAACTTTTTTCCATGAGCGACGAAGAATGCGAAATCGGATATTGCATTGGAACTGATTTCTGGGGCAAAGGCTATGCAAATGAAATGACGGGTGCTGTAATTTCATGGCTTAAAGAACGCGGTGAAGTGAAAAGGCTGACGGCACAAACAGCAAGCGAAAATATTGGTTCCAGAAAATTGCTTGAAAGACAAGGGTTTATCCATCTGGGCACCCCACCAAGCACTGTTGCGCGCTGCGGCCATGGAACAAGCTGTAGTGAATATTATGTGCGCGATTTATGAAATAGGAATAAGTGATGAATTATGAAGATTTCTGCCCTGATCCCCCCGGTGGTTGGTCCACTGACCCGGTAAAATTAATTACCGTATCTGCGGTGGTGATGGTTGATATGGACGGGCGTATATTGATCGCGCAGCGCCCAGAAGGCAAAAACATGGCGGGACTATGGGAATTTCCCGGTGGTAAGGTTGAGCCCGGTGAAACACCGGAACGCGCCCTCATCCGTGAACTTAAGGAAGAACTTGGTATTGATACCAGTGAATCATGTCTTGCGGCATTCACATTTGCATCGCACAGCTATGATGACTTTCATCTGTTGATGCCGGTGTTTTTATGCCGTAAATGGTCCGGTTTTGTCACCCCCCAAGAAGGCCAGAATTTGAAATGGGTGAAAATATCAGAACTTAAAGATTATCCGATGCCGCCAGCGGATGAACCATTGATCGCAATGATCCGTGATTTTTTATGATGGTTCCTTTGGCGGAAATTTACCAAGGGCATCAGTGAGTGACATCTTAGCACTGCCTGGTTTTAATGGTTTTTGCTGACTTTCGTGGGGGGCCCATCCTTTAAAATATAATATGTCGAATGTTGCAGGGATGCGTCCATTAATATCTGCAAAATCATTTTGGTAATGTTCCGCGACCTTCATCATCAGGGATGGTTTGGTCAGTCCTTTAAATGTTTTTGCCAGGATATTATTTTCTGCCATTCCTTTTAATTCTTTCATCAATTTAAAGGCATTGTCATAATTCACGGTAATACGTTCCGTGCTTACCACCGGTAGCGCGAACCCTGCCCTTTGTAATAAACCGCCAGCGTCACGAACATCCATGAATGGCGAAACATGCGGTCTTATGCCACCAAGCGCATCCATATCTGCTTTCATCATTGAAGCGCGTAATTCATGTAATGTTTCACCGCCAAATGCCGCGCCGACGAATAAACCATCGGGCTTAAGGCTATGTAATATTTGAATGAGCGTTCCGGGAAGGTCATTGATCGAATGAAGGTTTAAGATGCTAAACACCAGATCAAGACATCCCGGTTTGACGGGAATAAATTCTTCATCTGCCTGAATATTATGAAAGGGTGACTTGTTCAGCATTTTATCTGATAGGTCTGTGTTAAGGACGGTACTATCTTTGAAGTATGATTGCATGGGTTCCTGATGGCCGCCCATATTCAGCACCAGTTTAAATTCCCTTTTGATATCGTCAAGGTTGTCCAATTGGCGTAACGTGATTTCACGGTTTAAAAAATCGTGATTATCAAAATTTTTTGCGGCCTGATCGCGCCTTAATTTAAGTAAACCGCGATTAAAAATCTGCGCTTCTTGTGCGGCAGGTTTAAAAAGGGTCTTTTTATCATCAGTTTCTTCAGTCATAATGACTATATGACATTTTTACGGGGTAACGAAAAGCAACAAATGTTCAAACGGGGGATAAAAAGAATTTTTCCCGTAATAAAATCCTGTGGCACCGTGGTGCTTGACCTTATTTTACCGCCAAAATGCTTGAAATGTGCATCTCGCGTTGATGTCGCCCATAGTATTTGTCCGGATTGCTGGAAAGAGCTTCAGTTTTTGACGGGGAATAAATGCGCGTGTTGTGGATATCCATTCGGTATTGATGCGACAGTTGATTATTCTCTGGTCGGTGAAACTTTATGTGGGGTTTGTGCAAAAGGACCACGTCATTTTGACCGGGCCATTTCCGCACTACGTTATGATGATGAGAGCCGTGATATGGTGATCGGGTTTAAACATAATGACCGAACCGAATATGCCCGTTATTTTACGAAACTTTTGCAGATGGCTGGAAAGGATCTTATTGAACAGTCGGATATTGTTGCCCCCGTCCCGCTTCATAAGAGACGCCTGTTAAACAGGCGCTATAATCAATCAGCCTTATTGTCAGCGAGGTTGGCGTTTGACGCCGGATTAAAACACGAGCCGGAATTATTAATCAGAACCAAAAATACCCCTCCCCAACAAGGTAATTTGAACAAACGCCAGAAAAATGTATCGGGCGCATTTCGGATGAAAGTCAAAAAGGATATCAAGGATAAAAATATTCTTTTAATTGATGATGTTTACACGACGGGTGCGACGGTTGAAAATTGTGCAAGGGTTCTTAAAAAAGCGGGTGCCGGATCCGTTAATATATTGACCGTGTTTCGCGTGATCGCGCCGCAATCCTTAAAATAATTCAGCTTCCTTGTTGAAAACTGCGGCAATCAACCTATATATCAACCAACTTTTTAATTATTTTTTGGATGTTCGTATGACTGATGTAGTAATTTATACACGCCCGGGATGTGGGTATTGCACCATGGCAAAGCAGCTTCTTGGTAAAAAAGGCAAAGAATTTCAGGAATTTAATATCTGGTCTTCTGATGAGATTAAAAAAGAAATGGAAAAGCGCACTAATGGTGCACAAACAGTTCCACAGATTTTTATTGATGGCGACCTGATTGGTGGATGTGATGATCTTTATGCGCTTGATCGCGCAGGTCATCTTGACGCGCTTTTAAATCAATAGCCTAATTTTATTTCGTCTGATAATCTGACGATATGTCTGAAGTAAGCAGAAAATTAAAAATCGGCATTGTGCAGATGACCTCTAACGAGGTCATCGAAGAAAACGTACGGCTTGCCGAAAAGTTAATTCGGGATGCGGCGGCAAAGGGTGCGGATTTTATTCTAACGCCCGAAATGACGACATTACTGGATTTTGGCACAAAGCAAGTCATGGAAAAAGTTGTGCCGGAAGATCAAGACGACTCTTGGCCACGTTTTGCAGCGCTTGCAAAAGAGCTGGGCGTGTGGCTCATGATTGGTTCCATTGCGATTAGAAACGGTGACAAGGCCGCGAACCGCTGTTTTGTTTTTTCGCCGGATGGCAAGAAACAGGCAACATATGATAAAATTCATATGTTTGATGTGGATATTCCGGGTGATAAGGCATACCGGGAATCAAACGCTTATCAGGCTGGTGAAGAAGCGGTACTTGTTAAGGCGCCTTGGTGTAAAGTTGGCTTGTCGATTTGTTATGATCTGCGGTTTCCGCATCTTTACAGAAGTCTTGCGCAGGCTGGTGCGGAAATATTGACTGTTCCGTCTGCTTTTACTTATGTAACGGGTAAGGCGCATTGGCATACATTGCTTAAGGCGCGCGCCATTGAAAATGGTGCCTTTGTGATCGCGCCGGCACAGGTTGGCGATCACCGCAATGGACGTAAAACTTATGGTCATTCATTGGTTGTTAGTCCATGGGGCGAGGTTTTAGCAGATCTTAAGGGTGAGCAAGGCACAGAGGTTATAGAAATTGATCTTGAGGAAGTTTCGTCTGCTAGAAAGCGGATTGCTTCTTTGACCCATGACAAAAAAATTGTTATAAAGGGATAATTAAATAGTTGTCCCATTTAATAAAAGTTGGCCAATTATGTGGATTTTCCACTTAAATAGTTAGAAATATTATGATTTTATTTGATATTAAATGCAGTGAAGGTCATGTTTTTGAAGCATGGTTTCAAAATAACGAGGCATATGAAAAACAAGTGGAAAACCACCTGATTGAATGCCCTTTATGCGGTAATACAAATGTATCTAAATCGCTGATGGCGCCTAATATCTCACCAAAATCAAATAACGAGTCTTCCCATTTTGATGAATTATCCCCTGCGGAAGGAAATCGAAATGTGATGGTAAGCGCCCATGCCCCAACCGGTGATCATGTTAGCCCGGAAGATGTGAAGCGTGCTTTAGATCATATGCATAACACCATGTCGAAATTCCGCAAACAGGTGGAACAATCATGCGAATATGTCGGTGACAATTTCGCTGAAGAAGCCCGAAAAATTCACTATGGTGATAGTGAAAAACGTGGCATTTACGGTGAAACTACCGTCCGCGAAACGGAAGAGCTGATCGAAGAAGGCATTGAAATTTTACCTGTGCCGGGTTCTGGCAAGCTCGACAGCTAATTCATTAATCATGTCAAACCAAGACCAACGCCCCTTATATGTGATACTCGCAGGGGGCGGATCAAGCCGTATGGGCGGGGTCGATAAATATACGTTGATGTTAGGCGAAAGGCCTATTTTAGATCATATTATTGCCCGCATTGAACCGCAGGCGTCCAAAATATTGTTTAATTGCAATAAAGAAATTGATGTTTCACTAACGGTTATTAGGGATCAAAAGCCAAACCTTGGCCCACTGGGCGGCATACAGGCGGCGTTAGAGTATGCCAAGGAAAAAGGATATAATTCAGTTATTACAGTTGCTTGTGATACACCGTTTATCCCAGAAAATTTGACGTCACGGCTTCAAAGTCTTGAAGGTAATCCATTGGTGATCGCTGCTTCAAATGGCAGATTGCATCCGGTTGTAGCCCGTTGGTATGTCAGTCTTCTGGATCAGGTTACTGAAGCACTTGATCAGGGCGAGCGAAAATTAATGAAGTTCATTGATAATATTGAATATGCAATTTGTGAATGGAATGAACCGCGTGACCCGTTTTTTAATATCAATAGGCCGGAAGATCTTAAAAAAGCAGAAAGCCTCTTTTAAGAAATCCTGTTTTCAGAATCCGTTACAATATTAAGCCCATCTTTTCTGACGAATGTGGCAAGGCTTATACCTGCTTCTTCTGCAAGATTACGTGCTAATTCTGTCGTCGCTGATACGGCTGCGATAACAGGAATACCGGCTATTGCGCATTTTTGCACCATTTCGAAGCTGCAACGGCTCGTGATCATTGCAAACCCATCCGCGGGATTAATATTTTCCCTGATTAAATGGCCAATCAATTTATCAAGCGCATTATGACGACCGATATCCTCGCGTGTGGCTATGATGTTGCCGTCTTTATCCGTGAATGCAGCTGCATGAAGGGCACCTGTTTCTTTATTAAGATGTTGTTCTGATTTAAGCTTTTGCATCGCTTCATGAATAGTTGCGGGGGATATTTTTGTGTCTGAGACAACTTTATCAAGCGGTTTTATGGCTTGATCCAGTTTTTCCACACCGCATAATCCGCATCCTGTTCTGCCAGAAAGAGTACGGTTATATGTTTCCAGGCGGTGGAACGCATGGGCATTGATTTCGATAGCCGCGACTTTACCCTTAGGCGCATCTTTGATTTGTGCGTAAATAACATCACTGGGTTTTTCGATAATGCCTTCCGTTAGGCTAAATCCATATGAATAATCAACAAGGTCCGTTGGCGAAGCCATCATAACGGCAAAAGTCACGCAATTATATTCCAGTACCACTGGCACCTCATCGCTTAAGGGGCGGGTTTCATTTTTTTCCCCATCCGGCGACCAGATGCGCATGGGTTTATGGTTTGACGGGTTATCCATTGTTTGATTTCACCGCAAGTGCCACATAATTAACGGAAAAATCATGATCGCTTAATGACCATGTTCCACTAAGTGGGTTAAACACCATGCCTTCTATAGTGTTAATGGTGAAACCGGCTTGCTTATTCATTTCGCATAATTCAGATGGCTTAATGAATTTTTTCCAGTCGTGGGTACCGACAGGAAGCCATCTTAAGATATACTCGGCACCGGCAATGGCCATCGTCCATGATTTTAATGTGCGGTTCAGGGTGGATAATGTCATACAGCCATTATCCTTTAATAAGGTGTGGCACGCCCCTAGGAACGATGGAATATCGGCGACATGTTCGATCACTTCCATATTCAGGATCACGTCGAATTTTTCACTGGCGTCCGCGAGCTCTTCTGCTGTGATGTGCCTGTAATCTATGTCTAGTCCCATTTGTTCTGCATGAATACTGGCCGTCTTGATATTTTTTTCGGCAGCATCCGCACCAACCATGGTGGCCCCCAAACGGGTCATGGGTTCACATAACAGGCCGCCACCGCAACCAATATCCAGAATTCTAAGGCCTTCTAGTGGTTTTTCCGCATTAGAGTCCCTGTCAAAATGCTTGCAAATTTGTTCTTTTACGAATTTGATTCGCGTCGGATTAAGTTTATGAAGCGGTTTAAACGGCCCATTTGGGTCCCACCATGTTTCTGCCATGGAGGAAAAATGGGCAATTTCGTCAGGATTGACGGATTTTGAGGCAAATTTTGTATTTTCGGAAGCCATAACGGTCTCATTTGATAAAAAAACGAATAAAACCATAATATATACAAGTCCGCCCTTGCTTCAAGCACCTATAAGCATATATGTAAGGCGCATAATTATTTTATATTTTTAGATAAGCAAATTTTAAGAGAATACTTATGGCACGAATTGTTATGAAGTTTGGGGGAACATCCGTTGCGGACCTCGATCGAATTCGTAATGTCGCTAATCGCGTAAAAAAAGAAGTTGATGCTGGCAATCAGGTATCGGTTTTTGTTTCTGCGATGGCGGGCACAACTGACCGTCTTGTTGGCTATGTAGAAGGGATTTCACCAATGCATGATGCCCGTGAATATGACACGGTCGTATCAGCCGGTGAACAGATTACATCAGGCCTGCTTGCAATTGCCCTACAGGATATGGGCATTCCGGCCAGATCATGGCTTGGTTGGCAAATGCCAATGAAAACAAATAAGGTTCACGGCGCTGCCCGTATTGAAGACATTGGCACAGAAGAAATCATTAGCCGCCTTGAAGATGGTGTTGTTTGTGTAATGGCCGGTTTCCAGGGTATTTCTGATGATAACCGTATCACGACGCTTGGTCGTGGTGGATCAGATACATCGGCGGTTGCTATGGCAGCAGCGCTTAATGCGGATCGCTGTGACATTTATACGGATGTGGACGGGGTTTACACAACGGATCCACGTATTGTGCCGAAAGCGAGAAAGCTCGATAAAATTACATATGAAGAAATGCTTGAAATGGCATCATTAGGCGCCAAGGTCCTGCAAACACGTTCTGTTGCGATGGCGATGAACCACGGCGTACGTGTACAGGTACTATCAAGTTTTGAAGATAAGCCAGGAACACTGGTTGTTGATGAGGATGAAATTGTGGAAAATCAAGTTGTAAGCGGCATCACATATGCCAAAAATGAAGCCCAGGTGATTGTTGTTGGCGTTAAAAACAAGCCGGGTATTGCCAGTGATGTATTCACCCTATTGGCGGATAGTAACGTTAATGTGGATATGATCATTCAGAACGAAACGGAAGACGGCAAAAAAACCGACCTGACTTTTACTGTGGTTGAATCAGATCTTGAGAAATCCAAGGAAGTTCTTGAAAAAGCAGAAAATATTGAATTTGAAAATATTGTCACCGACGACAATGTTGTAAAAATTTCTGTTGTTGGCGTTGGCATGCGTTCACATGCGGGTGTTGCGGCAACAATGTTTAAAACGCTTGCGGACAAAGGCATTAATATTCAAGTTATTTCAACATCTGAAATTAAAATCAGTGTGTTGATTGATGCAGAATATACAGAACTTGCTGTTCGCGCGCTTCATACGGCTTATGGTCTTGACGCAGAATAAAGTCATCGCATAAAACTATATCACAAATCAGTAAGGGGTGAGGACATGAGCGCAGAAGGTCATGCAAAATTAAAAGAGCTTTGGAAACGTGGAACGGACTTCCTCGGGACCGAATATGCTATCATGGGCGGCGCAATGAGCTGGCTATCAGAAAGCAATCTTGTCAGTGCCCTTTCAAATGCGGGTGGTTTTGGCGTGATCGCGTGCGGCAGCATGACACCTGACCTGCTTACAAAAGTGATCGAAGAAACACATGCAAAAACAGATAAGCCGTTTGGCGTTAATCTGATTACGATGCATCCGCAAATCGATGAATTGATTGATGCCACATTAGCGCAAAATGTGAAATTTATTGTTCTTGCGGGCGGTATTCCGTCTGGCGATAGTATCAAAAAAATTAAAGAGGGAGGCGCAAAAGTTATTTGTTTCGCACCGGCCTTAATTCTGGCTAAGAAACTGATCCGTAGTGGTGTTGATGCCCTTGTTGTTGAGGGATCAGAAGCAGGCGGTCATATTGGCCCTGTTTCAACATCCGTATTGGCACAGGAAATCTTACCGCATATTACGGACGTTCCGGTGTTTGTCGCAGGCGGCATTGGCCGTGGTGAAGTAATGGCATCATACCTAAGAATGGGGGCGGCGGGTGCGCAACTTGGCACCATGTTTGTCTGCGCTGAAGAAAGCATTGCCCACGAAAACTTCAAAAAAATGTTCATGCGCAGTAATGCCCGTGACGCCGTGACGTCAGTTCAAATCGATAAACGTTTTCCGGTTATTCCGGTTCGCGCTCTTAAAAATGCAGCATCAGAAGAATTTCTGGATGTACAGCGCGAAGTTATTAATAAATACCAAGCTGGGGAATTGGAAATGGAAGCTGCCCAGCTTGAAATTGAGCATTACTGGGCAGGCGCGCTGAAGAAAGCGGTCATTGATGGTGATGTTGAAAGTGGTTCTGTCATGGCCGGACAAAGCGTCGGCATGGTCAAAAAAATACAACCTGTTTCCGAAATAATAGAAAATCTGGTAGAACAGGCTGCACAACAACTGGCTTAAAGTAAATAGGGAGCTTTAGTCGCTTTAAGGAGGGTAATTTGACCCCCATTAAGAACACGCCCCGTCTTATGATGAGGCAATTACATGAGATAATGGCAAGCACAGACGATGCGGAAGTTCGTCTGAATAATGTCGTGCATCTTGTTGCGGACAACATGATTGCCGAGGTTTGTTCGGCCTATTTCATTCGTGGCGGCGATATTCTTGAACTATTTGCGACAGAAGGTCTAAATAAAGAAGCGGTTCACCAAACCCGTCTTCGTGTTGGCGAGGGTCTTGTGGGTCTTGTGGCGTCAACGGGAACATCACTGAATTTAAGTGATGCGCAAAGCCATCCGAAATTTGCTTACCGCCCGGAAACCGGTGAAGAGATTTATAAATCCTTCATGGCGGTACCGATTTTAAGAAGCGGCCGTGCCGTCGGTGTACTGGTCGTACAGAATAAAGCGAGCCGTTATTATTCCGAGGAAGAAGAAGAAGCGCTTCAAACGGTGGCCATGGTTCTGGCGGAACTTGTGGTTAGTGGTGACCTGATCACATCAGAAGATCAGAATGACGGTAATATGGACCGTGCGATTATTTCACGGTTTGAAGGTCAGGTCTTTGCGGAAGGTCTCGCCGAAGGTGTGGTTGTCATGCATGAGCCACGCGTTGAAATTATTCAGCATCTATCCGAAGAATATGAACAGCAAAAAACAAGACTCGCGCAAGGTTTTGAAAGCCTGAATAAGCAGCTTGATGAAATCATGTCTGCAGAAGATATTGTTCATCACGGCGAACACCGTGAAATTCTTGATGTTTATAAGCTTTTCGCTCGTGATAAGGGCTGGCGGACAAAAATTGAAAATGCCATCGATAGTGGTCTGACGGCGGAAGCTGCGGTTGAGAAAATCCAGATCGAAAACCGTTCACGTATGATGAAAACGGAAGACCCGTACTTGCGTGACCGATTAAGTGATCTTGATGATCTGGCGAACAGGCTTATTCGTCATTTGATGGGCATGGCGGGAACGGCCGCGCAAAAAGACTTACCGGATAATGCAGTGGTGATTGCCCATAGTATGGGGCCGGCTGAGCTGCTTGATTACGACAGGGATAAATTGCAAGCGGTTATCTTGCAAGGCGGTGCAACCACATCCCATGTTGCGATTGTTGCGCGTGCATTAGGCATTCCTATGATCGGGCAGGTCGAACAAGCCTTGATGGATATTGATGAAGGCGTTCAAATCATTGTTCATGGCTTGGATGGCGAAGTTTATGTGGCACCGCCACCGGAAATTCTTGAAAGTTACCGTGATGCAATCGCCGACCGTCAGGAACTTCTTGCCAGTTATGAAGGTTTGCGTGACAAGCGTGCCGTTACCAAAGACGGCGTAGAAATTGATCTTGTGGTCAATGGTGGCCTTGCCATTGATATTAAAGGAATGCACCGCACGGGCGCCAATGGCGTTGGTTTATTCAGAACTGAATTTCAGTTTATGATCAGTGAAACATTGCCACGTATTCAGCCGCAGGCGGATTTTTACCGTTCAATCATCGAAGAGGCAGGTGATAAAACTGTAACGTTCCGTACACTTGATATCGGTGGTGACAAGGATGTTTCGTTCTTAAAAAGGGACAAAGAAGATAATCCGGCCCTTGGATGGCGCGCCATTCGTATCGCATTGGACCGTCCGGCATTACTTCGCTATCAGTTAAGAGCGCTTATTACCGCGGCAGAGGGAACCGTACTACACGTCATGTTCCCGATGATTACCAATGTGGCCGAATTTAAAAAAGCTAAATCAATTCTTGATAAAGAGCTGGAACGTCACCGTAAAAACAACCGTCCGATGCCAGTGGATATTAAAGTTGGTACCATGCTTGAAGTACCAAGCCTGGTTTGGCAGCTTGATCATTTATTACCGCTTGTGGATTTTGTATCCATTGGCAGTAACGACCTGATGCAGTTTTTCTATGCCGGGGACCGTGATAATCCGAAACTGAATAATCGTTATGACACCATCGCACCACCAGCACTTAATATGTTGAAACTTATTGTTGATAAATGTGATGAACATGATGTGCTTTTAACCCTATGTGGTGAGATCGGTGGAAAGACTGTCGGTGCGCTTGCATTAATCGCAATCGGGTTTAGGCGTCTATCCGTTGCCCCAGCGGCCGTTGGCCCGGTAAAAATGATGATCAGAAGCATGAATTTATCAGATGTAGAGGCATATGTAGATGAGTTGCTGAGTCGTTCTGACCATAGCTTACGCGGCCTTTTAGAGACTTTTGCCCGCGATCATGGCATAAAAATCTAGCATTTTATAAAAATTTACCTTTTATTTACCATATGTTGCACTTTTTAGTTGACTCATCGCATTAAAGTGATGTTGACTTTCATTTCCTTGGGGAAATTAAGAGAGCCTCTGCGGAAAAAAATATAAGAAAAGTCGTTATATAAAAATAAAGAAACGACAAAGAAAACGCAGAAATAAGTTTGATAAAAATCAGACAGTTGGTGGAGCTGGGGAAAAAAGGTGGAAGAAAAAAGTATTGATAGTATAAAGCCGCAATTTAAGCGCCCGGTCGGGGTGCTGCTACGAGACACGCGTCTTGAACATAAGACGAGCGATCTTGAAGTCATTGCAAATGAGTTATGTATTCGTCCTCATCTATTAAAGGCATTAGAAGAGGGGGATTTTGATTAATTCCCGTCTGCTTGTTATGCGACAGGCAACCTCAAAAATTATGCGAAATTTTTAGGTCTTGATACAAAAGAGGTCATTACCCGTTATGAAGCGGAATATGCAGGATCAAAGCAAACAGTTGTGCTTGCTTTTCCGGAAGTTGAAAGACCGTCATATTTTTCATTAAAAAGACTAATGGGTGTTTCATCCGTTTGTGTGGCGATGATTTCAGGGGTATTGGCAACAAGCACGCTTGATGCAGAAGAAATTGATAGTTCATTTGACGTTGCGAACGAAGTAACGAAAACAGCAACGAAGATGTCAGAAGTGGCGCCGGCCGCAGGGACAAACATTATTACCGCAAAAGAAACAAGCATTAAGTTACAAGCTAATGATGATGTTTGGGTCAGAATTTCTGATCATAAAGGTGACACTGTAATCGAGCGTATATTGACTAAAGGCGAAGATTATATCGCCCCAAGTGCAGACAATCTTAAATTAATGACAAATAATGCTGCCGCATTATCAGTTTTAATTGGTGGGGAAAAGCTAGAATCACTGGGTAATACGGGTGAAATTATTCAGGATTTATCGCTGCATTCGGAAAAATTACTAGAACTTACGATGCTAAGGTAATTTTTTAGTTCGTAACGCAATAAATTAATTTCAAATCTCCTCTTTCCTTGGTATTAAAGGGCCAAGGATTGTCAGGAGATTTTTTTTATGTCTCCGTAAATTGAAAGTATTCAAATGAGCATTCGCCCTTACCGCGACATCATGAGACGTAAAAGCCGCCAGATTATGGTGGGCAATATACCTGTTGGTGGTGATGCGCCGATCACAGTTCAGTCGATGACCAATACACTCACCACAGATGTTAAGGCGACGGTTGAACAAATTCATGCGCTTGAAGAAGCGGGTGCAGATATTGTTCGTGTGTCGTGCCCTGATGAAGGATCAACAAAAGCGTTAAAAGAAATCATTGATAATGTGACAGTGCCGATTGTCGCTGACATTCATTTCCATTACCGCCGCGGCATTGAAGCCGCAGAGGCAGGGGCCGCTTGTTTACGGATCAACCCGGGTAATATCGGTAGCCCGGAACGTGTCCGCGAAGTGGTTCAGGCGGCCAAGGATCATAATTGTTCCATGCGCATTGGTGTTAATGCCGGATCACTTGAAAAACATTTGCTTGAAAAATACGGTGAGCCTTGCCCGGATGCGATGGTGGAAAGCGCCCTTGAACATGCCCGCATTCTTGAGGACAATGATTTTCATGAATTTAAAATCAGCGTTAAAGCATCCGATGTCTTTTTGGCGGTGGCCGCATATCAAGGGCTTGCGGACGCTTGTGATTACCCGCTTCATGTTGGTATCACGGAAGCCGGCGGTTTAAGGGCAGGGACGGTAAAATCATCCATTGGTATGGGTATGCTGCTGTGGTCCGGCATCGGGGATACAATTCGTGTGTCACTGTCCGCTGACCCGGTTGAGGAAATCAAGGTTGGCTTTGATATTTTGAAAAGCCTTGATTTGCGTCACCGTGGCGTGCGTATTATTTCTTGCCCGTCTTGTGCAAGACAGGCTTACAATGTCATTCAAACTGTTGAGACATTAGAAAAACGTCTTGATCATATTTCAACGCCAATGTCACTTAGCATTATTGGCTGTGTCGTGAACGGCCCGGGTGAGGCCAAAGAAACAGACATCGGCCTAACGGGCGGTGGCAACGGCAATCACATGGTTTATTTGAACGGCATGTCTGATCATAAGATTGACGATGAACAAATTATTGACCATATTGTTGAACTGGTAGAGGCCAAAGCGGCTGAACTGGAAGCAGAAAATCAAAACTCATAGAGCATTTTGGGAGAGAAAAAGTGGCGCGGCTTCAACCGGTACGCGGAACACACGATATTTTAGGCGACAAAGCCATCAGGTTCCGTACTATTTTTGAAATTTTTAAAGCTATCGCGGAACGTTATAGCCATCATGAAATAGACACGCCGATTTTCGAATTTACTGAAACATTTAAACGTACGCTCGGTGAAACATCCGATGTGGTTTCAAAGGAAATGTATACTTTTGAAGACCGTAGCGGTGAAGAGATTACCTTACGCCCTGAATATACGGCGGGGATCGCGCGTGCCTTTATGTCAAATGGCCTTCAGCAATCGATGCCTTGTAAATTTTATAGTTTTGGCCCGATTTTCCGTTATGAGCGCCCGCAAAAAGGACGCATGCGCCAATTCCATCAAATGGATATTGAAATTCTTGG
Organism: Pseudemcibacter aquimaris; assembly: GCF_028869115.1. Taxonomy (NCBI): domain Bacteria; kingdom Pseudomonadati; phylum Pseudomonadota; class Alphaproteobacteria; order Emcibacterales; family Emcibacteraceae; genus Pseudemcibacter; species Pseudemcibacter aquimaris. Next base: position 3,255,536 of record NZ_CP079800.1, on the reverse strand, counting down.
CGTGGAAGAACCGCAAGCAGATATCGAAGTGCTCGCGATTGCATCTGATCTGTTAAATGAACTGGGTATCGGTGAACATATTACGCTTGAACTTAATAGCCTTGGTGATCCGGAAAGCCGTATTGGTTACCGCGATGCGCTGGTTGAATATTTCACAGGATTTAAGGATAAACTTAGCGAAGACAGCCTAAAACGTCTTGATAAAAATCCGATGCGTATCCTCGATAGTAAAGACGAAGGCGACCGTGAATTGGTCGCGAATGCGCCGCGCATTGCTGATTATTATAATGACCATACAAAGGATTTCTTTAAAACCGTTATTGACGGGGTTGAAGCCCTTGGCATTAAGTATGTGATTAATGACCGTCTTGTGCGTGGCCTTGATTATTACTGTCATACGGCATTTGAATTTACAACAGACCAGCTTGGTGCGCAGGGCACGGTGCTTGCCGGCGGCCGTTATGACGGTCTTATGGAAATGATGGGCGGGCCAAAAACGGCCGGTATCGGATGGGCTGCGGGGATGGAACGTCTTTCGGAACTGATTTCTGAAGATTTGCTGATAAAGCCGAACCGCCCGGTTGTGGTGACACCTGTTGGTGCGGATGCACAAACGCCGGCTGTGAAGGTGGCACATGATTTAAGATCATCCGGCATTGTTGTTGATATGGCCTATAAAGGCAATGTTGGTAAACGTATGAAACGTGCCAATAAACAAAATGCAAGGTTTGCCGTGCTTCTTGGTGAAGAAGAGCTTGCAAGAAATGTCGCCATGGTGAAAAACCTTGATGAAGGATCACAGGAAGAAGTCAGCCTTGATGTTCTTTCTGAATATATTAAAGGGAACACAAAATGATTCCACGCGAAAGACTGGACCAGTTTATCACCCGTCACGAAGAACTTGAACATATGATGTCGGGTGGCGAAGAGCTGTCATCAGATGAATTTGTAAAAATTTCCCGAGAATATAGTGATCTGACACCTGTAGTGAAAAAAGCCAAAGATTACATGGATGCCATTCAGGAAATCGAAGACCTGGGTGAAATGCTTGTATCTGATGAAACGGACGCTGAAATGCGTGAGCTTGCGGAAATGGAACTTCAGGAATTAAAAGAAGCGCTACCCGAAATGGAACATCAGGTTCAATTGATGCTTCTGCCGAAAGATGTGGATGATGATAAAAACGCCATGCTTGAAATTCGCGCGGGTACCGGCGGTGATGAAGCAGCACTATTTGCAGGTGATTTATTCCGTATGTATCAAAAATATGCCGCCATTCAGGGTTGGCGTTTTGAAACAGTAAGTTCATCATCAAGTGATGCTGGCGGGTTTAAAGAGGTTGTGGTTTCAATAAGCGGCCCGGGTGTTTTTGCCAAAATGAAATATGAAGCAGGCGGCCACCGTGTACAGCGGGTTCCAGATACGGAAACACAAGGGCGCATTCATACATCAGCCGCCACCGTTGCCGTTATGCCGGAAGTTGAAGAAATTGACATTAAGTTAGAGGATAAAGATCTTCGGATTGATATTTTCCGCGCCAGTGGCCCGGGTGGGCAATCGGTGAATACCACCGATAGTGCGGTGCGTATTGTTCATATTCCAACGGGCATCACCGTGCAGCAGCAAGATGAAAAATCCCAGCATAAAAACAAAGCCAAAGCGATGAAGGTTTTGATGTCACGCGTTTATGCTGCGGAAAAAGAAGCCCGCGATGCAGAGCGCGCCGCTGACCGTAAGGACCAGATCGGATCTGGTGATCGTTCTGCGCGGATCAGAACATATAATTTCCCGCAAGGGCGATTAACGGATCACCGTATTAATCTGACGCTATATAAGCTTGATAGCATTCTGGATGGTGAAGGGCTTGAAGAAGTCATCACATCACTGATTACAGAAGATCAGGCAGCCCAACTTGCCGCCATGGAAGGCTAGTGTGGTTACGCTTGCCACTTTCAAGAAAGAAATTGAAGCGCGCCTTCGTAACGCGGGAATAGAAGAAGCGGAACTGGACGCGCGTCTTTTGATTGTTGAAGGCGCTGGGGTAAAGCAGATTGATTTTGCCCTTGATGGTGGGCGGGCATTAAGTATCCAGGAAGTTTCCAAAACCGAAAAGCTGGTTTCATTACGTGAAGCACGAATTCCCATGTCACAAATATTCGGTGAAAAGGAATTTTGGTCGCTGATTTTTAAAGTAACCAAGGACACGTTAACACCAAGGCCCGACAGTGAAACATTAATCGATGTGGTGTTAAAATCGGAAAAAGACAAAACCAAACCATTGAAAATATTGGATTTGGGCACTGGAACAGGTTGTCTTTTATTAACATTGCTTTCAGAATATAAAAATGCACGTGGCGTAGGTGTGGATGCATCAGATGCCGCATTAAAAGTAGCGCACGAGAATACTGTTAATCTTGGTTTAGAAAACCGCACTGAACTTATAAAAAGTAATTGGTTTTCAAATGTTCCGGATGATCAGAAATTTGATGTTATCATTTCAAACCCCCCTTATATTGGATTAATTGAAAAGCCGAACCTTTCCCCTGAAGTCAAAACCCATGAACCGGATACAGCATTATTTGCCGGTGAAGATGGGCTGGATGATTATAAAAAGATTGCAGCAGAAATTGCCCCTTATTTGAATGATGATGGCTTCATCGTACTGGAGATTGGACATAAACAGGCAGCGAAGGTAAGCGATATTTTTTCTGAACAGGGATATTCCGATATTGATACGTTTCAGGATCTTGGGGCCAGGGACAGGGCATTAAAAATATCAAAACCTTAAAAAAACGAAAAAGCCCTTGGCATTTACATTAAGGCACGCTAAAGTCTCCACACGCAAATGAGAGCGTGGATACTGAACAGGTGATTCAGTTATATAACTCCAAAATTCTTGAATAAATATGATAGGGACTAAAGATACCTTTATGGTTTCTTGTATTATAAATTCCCAAGAGAATGAACAAGATATTACCAACTACGAATTAGACAATAAATGAGTACAAATCAGAAATCCCGTGGGAAGTCGGGACGACACAACAACAGATCAAATAATCGTGGCCGAAATCAGGGGGGACGTGGCCGAAAAGGTGGAAAGAAACAAACGCAACAGCCGTTAACCACCAATAAACAGATCGACAGTAACGGACCAGCGGGAAAAATCCGCGGTAATGTAAAGCAGCTTTATGATAAATATAAGCAGCTTGCCCATGAATGCCGTACCAAAGACCGCACATTATCAGAAGATTACGGCCAACACGCCCATCATTATTATAGTATCTATTCTGAAATTGCCGCAGCTGAGGCCGCCGCAGAAGTAGAACGCGAAAAAGAACGTGAGCGCCAAAAAGAGGCTGCCGCCGAAAATCAGTCAAATATTGTGACGATGAATGAAGGCGAAGAAGAAAATAAAGAACAGGCGACTGAGGATTTAGGCACACAAGAAGAAGAGCCAGTAGCAGAAAAGAAACAAAGGCGTAAACCGCGCAAGCAAGAAGAGCCGCAAATGGATGCGATAGCGGAAAGTGAAACATTGCCAGAACCGCTTGAATTGCCACTTGATGAACCAGCCGCAGAAGAAAAGCCAGTTAGAAAAAAAGCGGTGAGAAAACCGCGTAAGCCAAAAGAAGCAAAAGAAAAAGAAGTCAAAGAAGAAGTCGCTGAATAATCAGCGACTTTTTTTATGATTAGTAGATATCCAAATAAAAATACTCATCCCCCTTGTGTTGCCAAAATACAACACTATATGAAGATTATACTTGAAACATTTAAAGACTTTTCTGGAGTATGAGAAAATGGATTTTGAAAAATTTACCGACAGAACAAAAGGATTTATCCAGTCCGCCCAGAATCTTGCACTTAGAGAGGGGCATCAGAGATTTACGCCTGAGCATATTTTAAAAATCTTGCTCGAAGATAAAGAAGGGTTATGTTCAAACTTAATGACGGCTGCGGGTGCGGACCCGTCATCAGCATTACTTGCTGTGGAAAAAGAAGTAAACGGTTTCCCTAAGGTTGAGGGTGCCGGTGGTCAGCTTTATATGGATGCACTTACCGCGAAACTTTTTGATAGCGCGGGCGAAGTTGCTAAAAAAGCCGGTGATGAATATGTCACCGTTGAAAGGTTGCTGCTTGCGCTTACGCTATTATCCGGCAGTAAATCAGCAGACATTCTTAAAAAATCCGGCCTAACGGCGCAGAACTTAAACACAGCCATTAATGAAATTCGTAAAGGTCGTAACGCCAATTCCCCAAGTGCAGAGGATGGCTATGATGCGCTGAATAAATATGCACGCGATCTGACACAAGCGGCCAAGGACGGCAAGCTTGACCCGGTGATCGGGCGCGATGAAGAAATCCGTCGCACCATTCAGGTGCTATCACGCCGCACAAAAAACAATCCGGTGCTGATTGGTGAGCCGGGTGTGGGTAAAACGGCCATCGCAGAAGGGCTCGCCTTACGCATAACGAATGGTGACGTACCCGCAAGCCTTAGCCAAAAGAAAATCATGTCCCTTGATATGGGCGCGCTTGTTGCGGGTGCAAAATACCGCGGCGAATTTGAAGAACGATTGAAGGCGGTTCTGCAAGAGGTCTCTGCATCAGATGGCTCTGTCGTACTTTTCATTGATGAAATGCACACGATCGTGGGCGCGGGCGCATCGGAAGGCTCAATGGATGCTTCTAACCTGTTAAAACCAGCGCTTGCCCGTGGTGAGTTACACTGTATTGGTGCGACCACGCTTAATGAATACCGTAAATATGTGGAAAAGGATGCGGCCCTTGAACGCCGGTTCCAGCCAGTATTAATTGGTGAGCCAACAGTGGCTGATACCATATCTATCTTGCGTGGCCTTAAGGAAAAATACGAACTTCATCATGGTATTCGCATTAAAGACAGCGCGCTTGTTGCCGCGGCAACCCTTTCCAACCGTTATATCAATGATCGCTTCCTTCCTGATAAAGCCATTGATTTGATGGATGAGGCCGCCTCAAAGATTAAAATGGAAGTGGATAGCAAGCCATCAGAGCTTGATGAGCTGGACCGCCGTATCATTCAGTTAAAAATTGAACGCGAAGCTTTAAAGAAAGAAAAGGACGACGCATCAAAAGACCGTCTGAAAAATCTGGATAAGGAACTTTCTGAATTAGAGCAATCATCAGCAGAAATGACAGCCCAGTGGCAAAAAGAAAAAGACCGCATCGAAGGCGATCAAAAAATCAAGGAACGTCTTGATGCTGCCCGTGTCGAACTTGAAAAAGCACAACGTGAAGGCAATCTTGCCCGTGCGGGTGAACTTACCTACGGTGAAATTCCTGAGCTGGAAGAAAAGCTTAAAAATGTAACCGAAGGCGACGCAGACGATAATCAGTTACTAAAAGAAGAAGTTTCCGATAACGATATTGCCGCCGTGATCAGCCGCTGGACAGGTATTCCGGTTGATAAAATGCTGGAAGGCGAGCGTGAAAAACTTCTGAGCATGGAAGACAATATTGGAAAACGCGTGATTGGACAAGACGAGGCCATTTCTGCGGTGGCCGCGGCCGTTCGCCGCGCGCGTGCGGGGCTTCAGGAAGAAACACGCCCAATAGGTTCGTTTCTTTTCCTTGGTCCAACGGGTGTCGGTAAAACAGAACTGACCAAGGCGCTGGCCGAATATTTATTCGACGATGAAAATGCCATGGTGCGCATTGATATGTCTGAATTTATGGAAAAACATTCTGTTGCCCGCCTGATAGGTGCGCCGCCCGGATATGTGGGATATGACGAAGGGGGCGTGCTGACCGAAGCCGTTCGCCGCCGTCCATATCAAGTGGTACTATTTGATGAGGTGGAAAAGGCCCATGGTGATGTTTTCAATATCTTGCTGCAAGTCCTTGATGATGGCCGCCTCACTGACGGGCAGGGCCGCACCGTTGATTTCAGTAATGTGTTGATCATCCTGACCAGTAATCTCGGCAGTGATCTGATCGCCGCATTAGGAAGTGATGAAGATGTGGATACAGTACGTGATGATGTGATGAATGTGGTTCGGGCAAGCTTCCGTCCCGAATTTATCAACCGTCTTGATGAAATTACGCTGTTCCATCGTTTGGCTGAAAAACACATGCATAAAATCGTTGATATTCAGCTCGCGGGCCTTGAAAAACGCCTTGCAGAACGCAAAATTTCACTTGAGCTTGATGTCAGCGCAAAAGACTGGCTTGCCCACACCGGCTATGATCCGGTTTACGGCGCAAGACCGTTAAAACGTGTGATCCAACAACATGTGCAGGACGCTCTCGCTAATATGATTTTGGCGGGAGATATTATGGACGGTCAAACCGTCAAGGGCACAGCAGGTGCAAATGGCATCGAATTGAGCGTTTAAATGAAAATGCCCCGTTTTTTAAGCGGGGCATTTAATTATGACTTACTTTTCTTCCGTATATCTTAGCACCATATCTCGTAATGTGACGATACCGACGGCTTCGTCATTTTCAATCACCAATGCGCGGGATACTTTGAATTTTGCACACAGGCGAATGGCATAACGGATGTTCATATTGGCGCGCATGCAAAGCACAGGTTTCTGCATCACTTGATAGGCACTCGTTCGTTCAGGTGCTAGATCAGGCACAAGTACTTCATTCGCGATATCCGATGCGGTCAGCAAACCATATTCATCGCTTTCGTTTCTGCGGTTAATCACAAGCGAGCTGATCTCGTTTTTACGCATAATATCCAGTGCATCAGATATCGTTGTCAGCCCATCAACCATAATCAGATTGGTTGTCATGACTTCTTTTACTGTTTCATGTTTTATTTCGGTCATATCTGTTCCTCGATTTCATCCTGAATGGTTGCAAGCTGGCTTTCCAGGCCTACAACGTCTTCAATGTCTAATTGTAACGCAACACCGGATCCTTGTGAGCCTTTAAAATCGCTTGCTTCCGAAATTGCTTCCAAAATTGTTCTGCTCATATGTTCTTCAACAATAAACAGGGCTACATCAACTTGTCCTTCGACCGTTACACCGAAAAAGCTTTTGGCGGGTGTAAGTCCCTCGCCGCGTGCGCTGGTGATAACGGTGGCGCCTGTGGCCCCTAATTCTCGTGCTGTTTCAATGACTTGGTCCGTTTTTTCATCAGCGACCATAGCGACAATCAATTTAAATTTCATTGTGCGCTCCTTTCATTACGTGTTTGAAGAAATTGTGAAATTTGTGCGTATCCCATAACGGTAATCATCGGGAACAGGCTTGCAAGCGCGATCAGGCCAAACCCGTCTACAAGCGGGCTTCGTCCCGGTACAGTTGACGCGAGGCCCAGACCCAGCGCGGTGACAAGCGGCACGGTAACGGTTGATGTGGTCACACCACCACTATCATAAGCAAGCGGGATAATTGTTTTCGGGGCAAAAATGGTTTGTACGATCACAAATAAATAACCCGCCATCATGTAATAGGCCAGTGATGTACCGGTTACGATCCTAAATGCACCCAGCGCGATTGATAAGGCAACACCAATAGCCACAGCAATCCTTAAGCCCCATGGTTTTAATGTGCCACCGGATGTATCGCTTGCTTTCATCGCAACCGCGATTAATGATGGTTCCGCGACAGTGGTGGAAAAACCAATGGCAGCCGCGAATATATAAACCCAGTAATATTGCCACCATTCTAATACTTGTCCGTCGGCCCCTTCACCGCCAGTGATAAAGGCAGGGTCGGTTAATTGCTTTGCCATAATATCCCCAAGCGGGAATAATGCCTGCTCAAGGCCGATCAGGAATAATGCCAACCCGGTAATCACATAAATAAACCCAACCACCACCTTTTTTAAATTTGGCACTGGGGATTTCAGAACGAATGTCTGGAAAAAAACGAGCAAAATACCAATCGGTGCCACATCACGCACCGTAAGTAAGAATGTCGTTATCATTTTGATCAGTAATTCTTCCATTAAAACACAATCCCGTAAACAAGAACAAAGGCGATCGGAAACAGGCTAGCAAAGGCAATAAGCCCAAAGCCGTCAATCATTGGGTTCCGGCCTTTAATCACGGTTGATAACCCGATACCAAGCGCGGTTACGAGCGGCACGGTGATGGTGGATGTGGTCACGCCACCACTATCATATGCCACACCAATAATGCTTTCTGGCGCAAATTGGGTCAGCACCACAATCACCAAATAACCGCCGATGATTATATACTGTATCGGCCATCCTTTAATGATCCGGATTACGCCCGTTACAATGGCAATGCCAACGGATACGGCCACCGTCATACGAAGCCCGAATGCGTATGAGCTTTGCGCCTCTTCCGTCGCGGGGATCATGCCGGCGGATGCTGTGATACGGGCGGCTTCTTGACTAACGGCAATAAGGGCGGGTTCCGCAACAGTGGTTCCAAATCCAAGCGCAAATGAAAATATAATTAGCCAAGGAATGCTGCCTTTACGTACAAGTGCCCCTGCCATATTTTCACCAAGCGGAAATAAACTTAATTCAAGGCCCTGAATAAAAAGCGCGAGCCCCACCACCACTGCCGCCATACCGCCAGCAATTTTAAAGGGTTCCGGTAATGGTTGTTGTAAAACAATAAGCTGGAAAAAAAGAACCACACCGACAATCGGTGCAAGGTCTCTTAAGGCATCAACTAATGTTTTAAAAAATTGTGGCATTTACTTTTCACTCTCCTGAATACAGGTGCTAAGTAACATGGCTAATGCCTGATAATCTTTGATATATATCAATTTTGCAATCTATTTAATTTTTTCCTGATTACAATGTCCAATAACCAACAAGATGGGTTATGCTGATTTCTGGGTCAGCTTCTCCTTCTGGGGCGATATTCCATTTCCAGGTACTGATGGGATCCGGTAAATCTATTTTTAGCAGTGTTGGGATTGTTTCAACCAATTTTTCATGATGATAATATTCCCGTTCAATATCGGATATTAAAAGTACATTTGTTTTTTGTTTTTTGAGCCAATCAACATGTGCCTGCATAACATTTTCTTGAAACAAGATGCCAAGATCATGGGAATGCTTCTCAGCATATCTAATCATTTTAAGCGGCAACTGCGAAAGAAGATTTAAAGATATAATTAAATCTGGCGTTTTGATCAGTTCCCAATCACTTGCGGGTGAAACGCTTTTGTTGTTATTTACGGCATCAAATAATTTTTGATTTAATCCGGTAACATCATGTTCCACGAAGTTGATGTCAGGGTATCGATTTTTTACTTTTTGCAAATGTACGATATCAACAGCTGTAATAGTATGGCCAAGGGCTAATAATTCGCTCATTGGGATATCATGAAAGCCACCGGAGCCCAGAATCATAATATTTGATCCTTGTTCCAGTTTTTCTGCTTGTTGAAGGATTAGCTTTTTACATGTATCTAAATGCGGTTGCCACGCATCACGGCATCTATTAACGCGGGCTTCAATGGCAATTGATTCTTTTAAATAACCCATTTTTTTGACATATGTCGGCGCAGGCGTAAAAAGGTGGGTTAGCGCCTCAATGATCATTTATGGGGCCACGCTCGTATCGGTTTCTTCATCATGGCGCGCCAAAAGTATATGGGTCTTTGTATCATTGATGCGGCCCTGGACATTGGCTATCAACATTTCAAATTTCTTTAATGGTTCACCGTTTAATTTAATACCGGATGGCATTTTAAGTGACATTGGATTAACGGCTTTGCCATCTTTATGAACTTCATAATGCAGGTGGCGACCTGTAACCCGACCAGTGGCGCCGACATATCCAATGATTTGCCCTTGTTGAACACGCGCGCCTTTTTTAATGCCGCGACCGTATTTGCTCATATGGGCATAAATGGTTTTATAACTGCCGTTATGGCGAATACGGACGTAATTACCAAAACTGCCGAACCAGCTGGCTCTTTCCACCACGCCGTCACCAGCGGCCATAATCGGTGTGCCGGTTGGGGCGGAAAAATCAGTTCCTTTATGCAAACGGTTATAACCCAGCACTGGGTGTTTACGGTTTCCATAATGAGACGACAACCGCGCGCCTTCAATCGGTGTTTTCATCAATGCTTTTTTAGAACTTTGTCCGTCTTCATGGAAATATTCCGGATAATCGCTGCCTTCTGGTGTATGACGGTAAAGATGGATATCTTCTCCTTTAATATTCAGGCGCGCATATATAATGTCGCCTTCCTGAACGCGGCGGCCATCTTCGGAAATCTTTCTTTCATAAAAAACTTCAAACTGATCCCCTTTTCTGATCTCGCGTTGGAAATCAACGTCATAACTGAAAATACGGATAAGCTCGACAATGGTTGCTTGCGGAAGACCTTGTCTTTGTGCTGCTAAAAACAGGCTGTCATCAATAATACCTGAACTGTGGCGGGTAATGATGGTGCTTTCAAGTGGTTCTAAACCGCCTTGGTATTCGTCACCGGTTCTTTGAACCACGATCATGGTGTCGAAATCTTTTTGAAAACTTAATGATAAAAGTGTGCCTTTTGCATTATATTCCGTATTCATTTTTTGCCCTGCCTGAATGCGGCG